>NZ_LZMI01000008.1:0-175691 GCF_001665475.1 Gordonia sp. 852002-51296_SCH5728562-b
ACCTCCAGCACCTCCCTGGGCACCTGGTACTTCTGCCCCAACGCTCAGCCCTCCTACAGCACGTAGAGCGCGAGAGCGATCGCCGACCGAACGAGCGGGGGGCGCCCACGACAGTTGTCGTCGACGCCCCCGGCTCGTTATCGTCTGCCTCCGCTCTGATCCATCGGCAGCGCGAGGATCAGCAGCGGGTAGATCAGTAGCGGTAGTGCTCGGGCTTGTACGGCCCCTCGACGTCGACGTTGATGTACTCCGCCTGCTCCTTGGTGAGCTTGGTCAGAGTGCCACCGAGCGCTTCGACGTGGATCTTCGCGACCTTCTCGTCAAGGTGCTTGGGAAGCCGGTAGACCTCGTTGTCGTACTCGTTGTTCTTGGTCCACAGCTCGATCTGCGCGATGACCTGGTTGGAGAAGCTGTTGCTCATGACGAACGACGGGTGACCCGTCGCGTTGCCGAGGTTGAGCAGTCGCCCCTCGCTGAGGACGAGGATGGACTTGCCGTCGCCGAAGACCCACTGGTCGACCTGCGGCTTGATGTTGATGCGGGTTGCGCCAGAGTTCTCCAGGCCTGCCATGTCGATCTCGTTGTCGAAGTGGCCGATGTTGCCGAGGATGGCCTGGTTCTTCATCTGCTTCATGTGCTCGAGCAGGATGATGTCCTTGTTGCCCGTCGAGGTGACGACGATGTCGGCGTCGCCGATCGCCTGCTCGACGGTGACGACGTCGAATCCGTCCATGAGCGCCTGCAGCGCGTTGATCGGATCGATCTCGGTGACCTGCACGCGAGCGCCCTGGCCTGCGAGCGACTCTGCGCAACCCTTGCCGACGTCTCCGTAGCCGCAGATCAGCACCTTCTTGCCGCCGATGAGCACGTCGGTGCCGCGGTTGATGCCGTCGATCAGCGAGTGTCGCGTGCCGTACTTGTTGTCGAACTTGCTCTTGGTGACCGAGTCGTTGACGTTGATCGCGGGGAACGAGAGTTCACCGGCAGCAGCGAACTGGTAGAGCCGCAGCACGCCCGTGGTTGTCTCCTCGGTGACGCCCTTGACCGACTCGGCAATCTTCGTCCACTTGGTCTTGTCCTCGGCGAACGTGGTGCGCAGCAGCTCGAGGAACACCTTGTACTCGGCAGAATCGTCGTCGTCCGCGGGAGGGACGACACCCGCCTGCTCGAACTGCGCACCGCGCAGCACCAGCATGGTGGCGTCGCCGCCGTCGTCGAGAATCATGTTCGCGGGCTCGTCGGGATTCGGCCAGGTGAGCATCTGCTCGGCCGCCCACCAGTACTCCTCGAGAGTCTCGCCCTTCCACGCGAAGACCGGAACACCCTTCGGCTCGTCGACGGTGCCGTGCGGGCCGACGACGATCGCGGCCGCGGCATGGTCCTGGGTGGAGAAGATGTTGCACGACGCCCACCGCACCTGCGCGCCGAGTGCGACGAGGGTCTCGATCAGTACCGCGGTCTGCACAGTCATGTGCAGCGAACCGGAGATACGCGCACCCTTCAGCGGCGCGACGTCGGCATATTCGCGACGCAGCGACATCAGGCCTGGCATCTCGTGCTCGGCGAGCCCGATCTCCTTGCGGCCGAACTCGGCAAGCGACAGGTCGGCGACCTTGTAGTCGATGCCGTTCTTGGTGTCCACCTGAGGTGCCTCGTTCTGCACCATGGTCATGTCTTCCCCTTGTCCGTGAAATCGCATGTCACCGATGTGTGCCGCCGGGCACGCGCCTGTGTGAGGGTGTCGCGCCGACTGTTCGCCGACGGCCGATTGAACGGGTACGCGAAGCGCGCACCCGAAAGTCACTCCACTACGAGGCTATCTAATACCGCAGACAAGGCCATGGCTGGCCACACGTCGAGCGGCGACACGGTGCCGCGCGAGCCCCGGCGAGGCGACGCTCACAGATGCTTGTCTGAGGCGACGCCCTCGACCTCGCCGCGCTCGCGACGGCCAACCATCGAATGGCGCATTCCGTAGAGCACGTAGATCAGCACGCCGATGGCCATCCAGATCACGAATCGGATCCAGGTCAGCGCCGACAGATTCAGCATCAGCCATAGGCACGCCAGAATCGCGAGCACCGGAATGATCGGTCCTCCCGGCACGGTGAACCCGCGTTCGAGGTCGGGTCTTGTCCGACGCAGGACCAGCACACCCGCGGCGACGACGATGAACGCGAAGAGCGTTCCGACGTTGACCATCTCCTCGAGCTTGTTGATCGGGAAGAAGCCCGCGACCACGGCGACCACAACACCGATCAGCACGGTCAACCGCACAGGCGTTCCGAACCGCGGACTCGTCTTGGCCAACCCGCGCGGCAGCAGACCGTCGCGGCACATCGCGAAGGCGACGCGTGACTGGCCGAGCATCAGCACCATGACAACCGTCGTCAAGCCTGCCAGCGCGCCGATGGCGATCACCTTCTCCGCCCAGGTGACCCCGTTCAACGCGAAGACGTCGGCGAGGTTCTTCGAGTCACCGCCGCTGCTCGCGAGCTGTTTGTAGTTCGCCATGCCGGTGACGACGATCGTGACCAGCACGTAGAGCACTGTGACGATCAGCAGCGACCCGAGGATGCCTCTCGGAACGTCCTTGCGCGGATTGCGGGTCTCCTCCGCGGTGGTGGCGACGACGTCGAATCCGATGAACGCGAAGAACACGATCGACGCCGCGGCGAGCACGCCGTACCACCCGTAGGACAAGTCGCCTCCTCCGGTGATCAGCGAGAAGAGCGTCGAATCAACAGAAGCCTTTTCACCTGCTGCGTGTTCCGCAGGCGGCACGAAGGGGTGGTAGTTGGCCGTCTTGATGTAGAAGAAGCCGACGATGATGACGAGCAGCACGACGCCGACTTTGATCGCGGTGATCACTGCGCTGACACGCGACGACAGTTTGGTGCCCAGAGCGAGCAGTGTTGTCACAACCGCGACGATGAGAATCGCGCCCCAGTCGATGGTGTGTGAGCCGACGTCGACGGTCCCGCCGGAGAAGCCGAACACGCTGCCGAGGTAGCTCGACCACCCCTTCGACACCACGGCCGCACCGACCGCGAACTCGAGGATCAGATCCCAGCCGAGAATCCAGGCAAGGAACTCACCGAATGTCGCATAGCCGAAGGTGTATGCGGACCCCGCGACGGGAACTGTCGAGGCGAACTCGGCATAACAGAGCGCCGCCAGTGCGCACGTGATGGCGGCCATGATGAACGACAGGGAGATCGCGGGACCCGCTTTGTCGCCGGCAGTCGACACGGTGATCGTGAAGATACCTGCACCGATCACGACCGAGACGCCGAAGACGATCAGGTCCCGCCACGTCAGATCCTTGCGAAGTCTGTGATCGGGCTCGTCGGTGTCGGCCATCGACTGCTCGACAGACTTGGTGCGTGTGAACGCGTTGGCCATCAGCGCTTCTCCCTGCATTTCTGGTCAGCAGTGTCAGGTCAGCATCGTCGACGCGTCGTCCGTCTTCTCGACCGACGCAGGGTCGGAGTGACTTGTGATCCCCCGACTCGACAGTGTGCTCACGCAACCGGCGTTCCGGTTATCGCGGATTCACACGCTACCGACTGCGCGGGTGGTGTGAGGGCTTTAACGCGAAGACATGTCGGCCCGATCTGCGGCGGGCTGCGCCGAGCCCCGATCAATGTCGGGTTCGAGATAGATGATCCTCGCTTGTGGCACGGCCGTACGGATTCTCGCCTCGGCGTCGTCGATGATATGCGCGACCGCCACCACATCTGTCCCGGCCGGGATCGCGATCTTGGCGGCCACGAGGAGCTCGTCGGGCCCGAGGTACTGGGTCTTCATGTGAATGACGCGATCGACCCCATCGGACTCGAGCGCTTCGCGGAGAGCGACCTCTTCCTCCACCGTCGCACCCTCTCCGATCAGAAGGCTCTTCATCTCGACGATCAGCACGATCGCGATCACGCCGAGCAGAACGCCGATCGCCAGCGTTCCGATACCGTCCCACACCGCATTGCCGGTGATCATGGTCAACCCGACGCCGAGCAGCGCCAGTAGAAGACCGATCAACGCGCCCGTGTCTTCGAGGAGAACCACCGGGAGTTCCGGATTCCGCGAGTTGCGGATGAATCGCCACCACGACGCACCGCCCTTGAGCGGGCGCGATTCACGCATGGCCGTCGTGAAGCTGTAGCCCTCGAGGCAGATGGCGACAAGCAGGATCACGATCGCGACGATCGGCGACTCGAGTCCGTGATCGTTTGCGTGGGTGATCTTTTCGATGCCCTCATAGATCGCGAACATAGAACCGAGCGTGAAGATCACCAACGCCACAACGAACGAATAGAAGTACCGGGCGCGCCCATAACCGAACGGATGAAGCTGGTCGGCCTCCTGGCTCGCGCGTTTCTGCCCGAGCAACAACAGCCCCTGATTGCTGGTGTCGGCGACAGAGTGCACACCCTCCGCGAGCATCGACGACGACCCGGTGATCGCGAATCCGACGAACTTGGCCACGGCGATACCGGCGTTGGCCGCGAGTGCCGCGAGAATTGCCTTCTTGGAACCTTCTGCCGACACCGTGTTGTCCTTCCATCGACGTCATTGCCGCCCGCCGCACAGGCATCGCCGGTCATTCTTGTCGCCTGAGACTCTAACCGACTACCCCGGAACGAACATGCCGGCGTTTCGCGCGGGCGGGTATGGGACCACGCAGGCACAACCGCAGGCCCCACCCCGCCCCGCCCCCATTCGGGACGTCACATTCAGATGGAGCCGAAACCGCGCCCGATCGCGCCGTCGAGCTCCGACATCGTGTTCGACGCGTTCTGCACGCCGCGGTGCAGGCCGAACAGTTGATCGCGCGACTGAAGGAAGATGCGGTCCCAATTCGCCTGCGCCTGCTCGTACGACGCCTTGGCGATGTCCGACGTCCAGATCGCGTCGAGCGAGTGGACCTGCCGCTTGAGTTCGTCGGCGAGGTCGCTCAGCCGCGTGAACTCCGACTGGAGATTGCCGCTGAGATCGCCGAGACCTGCAAAGTTGTATTCGATCTGTCCCATGTCTGTATTCCCTTCTGATCGCTCGAACCGAATGCTCCCGAGCGTGAATGTGTCGAGCGTGAATGTGTCGAGCGTGAATGTGGTTGTGCCCGAGTCTGATTGATCGTGAGAACCTGCTTCAGATCCGCACTCCTCCGGGCTGGAAACCACCCGCGACCTGAGCATCGTTGTCCTCGTATCCGGTGAAGCCGCTGCTGAGCTTGTTCCGAATGTCGTCGAGCGCGTTGTGCAACGCCAGCGCCGACGAGTTCCAGTCGGCGTGGGTATCGGTGAAGGCCGCCGACGCCTTGCCCTGCCACGACGCGGCGCCGTTCGACGATGCCCGTGCGATGCGACCGATGGTCTCCTGCATGTCGGCGACCACCCCCGCAACCGATTTCGTTGTGGCCATTGCCGATTCGACGTCGACCTTGACCGCTCCCCCGCCGTTGTCACCGAGATTGAGCATCCTGATCCTCCTGTGGTTGAGCACCGATCACGGTGCCTCGCGGTATCCGCGACTCAGATACCGTTGGTGTGCACGACGTTCGGAATCGGTTCCGACGTCGCTTCCCGAACGAGTGGCCCGGACGTCACCGGGGCCACCAGCCGTCGGGAAGGGTCTCGATCAGCAGACCCACGGCCTGACCGATGCGATGACCCGAACCCGGCGACAGCGTGGTCCACACCCTGCCGTCGGGAGATCTACTGGGACCGGCAACAATTCGACCTCGCGCTGTGTCGATGACGCCGAGCGCTCCCGGGGATTGCGTGAGCATTCCGTCGCGGCGCGAGACCGCGACAACTTCGATGCGACGCTCAATCGTCGCGAAAGCACGTGCCACAGCGCCGGAATCGCCCGGTGGCATACCCAATCGCGTCAGTGTTCGCGCGACCTCAGCGGTAGCCAGACAACGCCCGAGACGATCTGCGAGTTCGTCGCACGGACACGCGAGCGCACCGAACTCCAAGGGTTCCGGGCGCGCTATGGGTTTCTGGTCCGCTATGCCCCGATCGCTCCTGTCATCGTCTCCGCGATCTGTGCAGTGTCGACGTACCAGCGCCGAGACCGCGGCGACGTCAGGAAGCTCGACGCCCGTGATGTCGATGGTGTCGCCGCTCCTCACGGCGAAGACGTGGTGATCGTCGCGACGCGCGAGACACGCACGGACGGTGTCGGATTCGGTGAATGTGCGGATCTCCAACTCTCGGTCGGGCAGCGCGAGTACCCGCAGTGCGGTCGCAAGCCATGGCACGGGATCGCCCACGTCATCGACGAGTCGAAGCTCGGCGATGCGGGCGTCGGCCGCGGAGTGTGCGGCGCGCGCACGCTCGGCATCGTCGTCGATGGCGAGGAGGTCGAGCACGACCGGCCAGGTGGTCACACCGAACCGCGCACCGACCCGGCGTAGAGTCGCGACATCCACTCGTCCACCTCGCGTCGCTGTCCAGATCATCGCGTCGACACCTCCCCGAGCCGAAGGGTCTGCTCGAGATAGGCGGGATCTATTGTCGGCGAGCCCGATTCAACGCCGGAGTCGATCGTCACCTGCGAGGAGACCGCAACGCCTGCGGCTGCCCAGGTGGCAGGCGGCTCGTGAGCGATCCCGGCGCCACATACCGGTTCGCCGCGATCGGCGGCTACCGCTACTGTTCGCGTCACACGCTGCTCGGTCGTCGCAGCCACCGACGGGGCGACGGGCGGTGGCATCGACTCCGATGGCATCGGTCGTGATGTAGGTGTCGGCGTAGCGGCCGCCGTGGCCTGCGGGGCCGCCGCGAGGGTCGTCGCCGCGTATCCGGCCGTGACCGGCGGCGGCACCATTGGCCCGAACGGCGATCCACCCCCGGCCAGCCGTGTCGTCGCGTTTGTTGTTGTCACCGTGTGGGGCTCGACGTTCGCGGCGTCCGCTGCGCTGCGAGCAGCGCTCGCCGCCGACTGCTCGGCAAGCAGTGCCGCGTCGGAGACCAGCAGCGGCGCGCGATCCTCGACATGCCACGGCTGCGCTGAGGGCGTCGCAGCCTGTTCGTATGCCTCCATCACGCGGGCCGCGCGCATGCGCTGGTCGTGTCGGGCGCGCTCGGCGTGGGCGGCAGCGCCCGTGATGACAGGCGCGACCGCACTCACCGACCTCGCGAGATCGCTCAGTCCGTCGACCAGATCCACCTCTCCGGCGGCGGGCATCGCCAGCCTCGCAACTGTTGCTGCCGCACCCTGCTCCTGCGCGAGAACAGCGTTCGACGCCGCGGTCGCCGCGGCATCGGCAAACCAGCCACCCAACGCGGTCAGTCGATCGAGCGCCTCGCTTGCGTGGGTGGATGCCCACGATCCCCCCATCCGCGCCAGGATGGTGCCGTATTCGACTGCGGCGTCGCCCATCTCGCTCGCGACAGCACTCCATGCACCTCCCGCCTCGATCAAGGGCGCAGGACCGACACCGGACGCGAGATCGGACACGAGCCGATCAGTGGTACGTGCGTCCCAGATGACGCCGGTGAAACCGGTCACTGCACTCCTCCTTCCTGTCGAGAGCTTGACTGCTACAGCGGTATTCAACTGCAGCGGTATTCGCCGGCAGCTCTTGTCGTACTCGATGTCTTGACGTGCGGCTTCGCAGCCCGACTCAGATACGCAGTCCGCGTGCGACCGCGTCGTCGGCGTCGACGACCCGTGTCGCCTGGGCGCGCAATGTGGCAGCGATTTTGCGTAGTTCGAGGACTCCCGACGCGGCGTCGGCGTCGAACCCGCGCGCGACGGCGTCGAAGGAACCCGCGACCGCGACTGACACCTCGTCGCGACCAGCCGTGGCAACCGTCCGCCGATCGGCGGTACCGATCACCGAGCCCTCAATTCGATCGGCCAATCGGTCGAGATCTCTTGCGGCAGTGATCAGTTCGTCGGGGTCGACGCTGAGTTTCGGATCCGGCATGGCACACCTCCAGGTGTCTCGGACAGTGGTCGTTGGCGAGAGGACGGATCAACTCTGCGGCTCGGTCTCCAGTTCGGAGTCGTGCCACAAGAGGCGAAGTTGGATATCCGGTGTCGGCGATGACTCGGGTTGCGCAGGTTGATCACCGATCACGGAGGGAGCCACCTCGTGCGACTCGCCAACCACCTCCATACCGTGTTCTTCGGTGACGAGGTAGTCAGGAATCTCGTGGTGCTCCGCGGCATCCGCTGCGCCGCGCGCCGCGCCCGCCGCCATCATCGGGGCCATTGACGCCGGCACGGGAGTCGTTGTCGTACCGGCGGTTCGAGTTGTCTGCGACGGCGTCAACGACGCAGGCTCGGTGCTCCCGATCCCGGCAGACATGCCCGCCCGTGCGGCCCCGAGAGGCGCCGACGCCGCACCCAGACCACCAACCCCCATACCCAGAGCCCCGGCACCCATCCCAGCCGCGCCGACAGCGGCGTCGCCCGATCCCCCGCGCGGTCCTGCGAGATCGGGATCGTCACCGGCGGCGACGTGGTCGAGACGTGCGGCGTCGACGCCGTCGCCGGAGGCGATACCGAGCATCTCGCTGACAGGAGCCATCAACGCAGAGGGCAGTTGTGTCGCGGTGGAGACGAGGGGCGAGACCGCCTCGAGGATCGAACTGGCCAGCGCGAACGGCGACTGCGCTGCCGATGTTGCGACCGTCGGCGGGGCGGTCACGTTGACAGGGGCCCCGTTGACGACCATTTGCGTTGTCGGGCCGAGCAATTGGGCCCGAGTCACTGCGACCGCGGCAGTCGCCTCGGCAAGACCCTCGGTAGCGAATGCGACCGCGGCGCCCTGCCCGACCGGCGTCACAAGGCCCGGCCCGAGCACCGCGATCTTGCCGATCGTCGCCGCGATGATCCCCTGCACGGTCGCGAGGCCCGCCGCCACGATCCCCGCTGCGGCTTGGATGTCGATCGACATCACCCCGCCCTGGGTCGACAGCGCGGCACTGTCGGCGCTCGCCTGCGCCGTTTTGGTCGTCGCACCCAGCGACGCCTGGCCCGCCCACAAGGTATCGAGCACACCGAGAGCCTGTGTGGCGGTGGACATCGCGGTGTCGAGCACCGTCGACAAGCTCTCGAAGAGCATCGACGGGTCGACCGGTGCGCCGGCCAGGTTGCCGGTTCCGAATCCGCCCAGGAGATCGGTGATCGGCTTGAGCAGCATGCCGATGTCTATCGTCGGCAGCGGCGGAAGTCCCGGCATGGGCGGTAGCGCCGGGACTTGTGGAATCTGCGGCAGGCCGAGTCCGGCGAGTACCTCACCAACGGGCCTATCGAGGATCGGCCCGAGAGGCGTGGCGTCGATCATGTCCTGGATCGACATGTTGTTGACCGCGGGAACATCGGGCATCGACGTGTCGATCGCGTCGGGCAGATGTGGCCCACCCGTGGCGGGTTGCGGCGAGCTCACAGCACCGACCGAATTGCTGCCGCACCGGCCGCGTCGTTGGCGTCGAATTCAGCGAGTGCGGCCACCGTGCTCGCGGCAGTCGATGCGTGGACGGCCGCGAGGCTCCCGACCCCGACCAAGTGGTTGGCCTGAGCGGTGATGAAAGCCGCCAGGAACTCTTGACCGATGAGCCCGAACACCCCGATCATCGCAGCGGTGTTCGCCGCTGCGTCGATCGTGCCCGCCGCGCCTACCGCGGTGCCGATCGCCACGTTGGTTGCCGCAAAGCCTTCCAGCACTTCAGGTGTCACCGTCACGTTGTCCATGTGGTCCCCTCGTTGATGAGCGATTGCAGGTTTACGGTTCTCTGTGCTTGAGCGGCTATCTGTGCTTGAGCGGTTCTTCGAGCTTTGGGGATCTGACGCGCCCTGCGCCCGAAAGGTTCCATCGAATTTCCCGACGTTGCGTCGGTGTCGGTCATCGGCTCTCGAGCTGCTCGGCGAAGACCGCGGTGAACTCTTCGGTGAGCGCCGCACGTGCGGCGAACGCACGTTGGGCACCGAGAAGTGCTGTCGCGACGATCTGTTCGCCCAGCCGCACCTCGCCGAGATCGTTGGCGCCTTCTCCCAACCACAGACCGGTCAGCGCCCCACTGCCGTCGACCTCCGCCGTCACCAGTCCGTCCGGCGAACTCTCCCGCACGCTCAACGCGGCCAGCCGGTCGCCGAAGTCGGCAAGGTGACCCAGTTGAGCCCGTGCGCGCGCTTCGAGTTCGTCCATTGCACCCGTCATCGTCTTCGCCTCACACCCGGCGCAGCCACGACGCCGGGACGTCGTCGCGCTCGTCGTCGAGTTGCTCGGCGCGGGAGAGGTCGTCGGTGGTCGGCAAGCCCGTTGCATCGACGACGTCGCGCGACGCCCCGGCCTCGAGAAGCTCGTCGCGCCAACGGATACCGGCGGCCATCGCCGATTGCCTGCAGAGCCGCAGGATCTCGTCGGCGAGGACGTCAGGCCTCTTCTCGAGCTGCGATCGATCAATGCGGACGCGCGTCGGCAGACCTTGCGGTGTGGTCACCACCGTGATCGCGCCGGATCGTGATCGCGCAGAGGACATTCGAAATGCTGCGGGAACCTGCGCTTGCGACTCGTGGTCGCTCGTCGACCCGAAGTCGTTGCGCTGCCCGAAATCGTTCTGCTGCCCGAAATTGTTCTGCTGGACTGACATCTGATCCCGCATCCCCCTGACCCCTCCGTATATGACCCCACTGTGCATGACCCCACCGGCCGCGCTGCTGACCTCACTCGTCAAGCGCGTTGTGCGTTGAGATATTGCCACCCGGTGGGCCTCCCGGCGATACCCCGACGCTTGCTTGTGGATAAGTCATTCTGTCGGATTTTTACGTTTCGCGACGAACAAACGCGTAAACATCTGCGAGCGCATCGAGTGTGCGATCCCGCGATGCTAGTTCTACGACTCTCCCGAGCAGCCCGCGCCCAGTCCATCGACGTCCGAGTCGCCACCCTCATGGCCGTCGCCGGCTGGGGTGTCACCCTCAGAACCGCCACCCTCAGAACTGCCGGTCTCACAACTGCCGGTCCCAGAACCGCCACCCTCAGCGTCGCCGACCCGCTCGTCGCCACCGGCCCCGACTGCGTCGACCCCCTTCAGCCGACGCACTGCGCGCCACCGTCGGGCGCCCTCGATGAGTGTGGGCACCACCACGGTCAGCACCGACGCGACGATGATCAGTTCGAGGTGATCGCGGATGATCGGCACGGACCCGAGGAAGTAGCCGAGGACGATGATGCCCGCCGCCCAGACGATGCTGCCGAGAACGCTGAAGAACGTGAACACCGAGTGGCGCATCCCGCTGAAGCCCGCGACAAGCGGGGTCAATGTGCGCACGATCCCGATGAACCGACCGAAGAACACGGTCAGCGGACCGAACCTGTCGAAGAAGCGGTGCGTCCGCTCGATGTAGGTCGGTCCGATTGTGCGCATCAGACGGCCCTCGAGCACTCCGCGGCCGAGCCGTCGACCGATCAGGAATCCACACTGGTCGCCGAGGATCGCGGCCAACGGAACCAGCACACACAACAGCCAGAGCGGGGCGAAAGGTTCCGGCTGAGCCGCAAGGACGCCCGCGGTGAACAGAATCGAGTCGCCGGGGAATACGAAACCGATGAGCAGGCCCGTTTCGATGAAGATCAGCAGGCACAGTCCGACGAGCCCGCCCGTGGTCAGAAACGCGTCGAGGTCGAACGGATTCATTACCCGCAAGCCTATCGACACCCGGGCGCCAGCGATGTGGTCGAACCCACTCGTTTGCGCTCACGTTAACTCGCTGCAACATGGTGGGCAGACAACGCCTATCAGGTGTTTACTCGGAGGTAAGGCGTTGTGGTCACATGCCGCCAGCCGAGACATCACGCCGTTGTGATCACGCGAGGAGTTGGGGTCACACGCCGCCAGCCCAGACATCACGCCGTTGTGATCACGCGAGGAGTTAGTCGTGTCAGAAGCCCCGACCCGAGTCGGCGGAATCAAACGTTCCGGTGGCTCGTCGTCTGCCAATCTACGCCCGGTCTCCGACACTGAAATGCGCATCGAATACAAGGTCATCCACGGCTACCGACGGGCATATCGGATCGCGGGGAGCGGACCGGCACTGCTTCTCATCCACGGCATCGGCGATAACTCGTCCACCTGGAACGAAGTCATCCCCATGCTCGCCCAGCACTACACGGTCATCGCACCCGACCTACTGGGGCATGGACGATCGGACAAGCCGCGCGCCGACTACTCCGTCCCGGCGTTCGCAAACGGCATGCGCGACCTGCTCGTGGTGCTCGGCATCAGCAAGGTCACCGTCGTCGGGCACTCGCTGGGCGGCGGCGTCGCAATGCAGTTCTGCTACCAGTTCCCCCGGTTTGTCGAGCGACTCGTCCTTGTCGCCGCGGGCGGTGTCAGCCGGGAGGTCAACCCCGCCCTGAGGCTGGTGACGTTGCCACTGGTCAACAGCGCACTCACAGCTCTACGGGTTCCGGGAGTGCTGCCTGCACTCCGTTTAGGTGTCAGCGTGATCGCCGCAACGCCGACGCCTCCGGGAATCCCCGACCTCCCGCATGATCTGTCACCTAAGCGCATGCTCAACGACCACGAGGATCTGCTTCGAGTCCTCGGCGATCTCGCGGCACCCACCGCATCGGCGGCATTTCTCCGCACCCTGCGGGCAGTGGTCGACTGGCGAGGGCAATCGATCACGATGCTCGACCGATGTTATTTGACCGAGTACCTGCCCGTTTTGATTGTCTGGGGCGACGACGACACCGTCATCCCCTACGAACACGCCCTGCTCGCGAATTCGGCGATCGGCCACAGCGAGATGTCGACGTTCCACGGCTCGGGCCACTTCCCCTTCCACGACGACCCGGAACGCTTCGTGCAGGTCGTCATGGAGTTCCTCGAACGCAACGAACCCATGGAGTTCGACTCCCAGGTCTGGCGCAGGCTGATGACCGAGGGCCGCAAGAGCTCCGACATCGTTGGCGACGAGCAGACCGTCGAGGCAGTGTTCGACGCCATCGACGACGAGCGCAGCGCAACCTGAGGTCAGCCGACCGAACGACATACGCCCATTCGTTGACCCGGGTGGCGACACCTGTCGGAGGTCCATGCGAGTATTGGCGCCATGAGCTATCCCGACAATTCGAACCCGGATGCCCGCGGCAACGAGCAGCCCTACGGTTCTTCGCCCTACGGCGCTCCATCACCGTTCGGCCCCGCCGCCTCCGGCGACCAGTTCCTGCCGCTCCCGTACGAGAACGGAACCCCCGGTTCACCGACCTACGGGGCTCAGGGATATGGCGCCCAGGGGTACGGCGCTCAGGGATATGCGGCCCCCGGATACGGGATGCAAGCCGGATACCCCGGCGCCGCGGATGCGATGGCCCCGTACGGGCGCGACCCCTTCACCGGTGAGCCCCTCTCGAACAAGTCCAAGGTCACGGCGGGCCTGCTCCAACTGTTCCTCGGCGGTTTCGGCGCGGGACGGTTCTACCTCGGATATACCGGCATCGGCGTCGCACAGCTCGTGCTGACGATGGTCGGGTGGATCACGACGTTCCTGTTCATCGGCTTCTTCATCCTGCCCGCGGTCGGGATCTGGGTCCTCGTCGACGCCATCATGATGTTCACCGGCAGCGTCCGCGACTCGAACGGCTACAAACTCCGATCTTGACGCCCTGACGACGCTGCCGTTGCTGTGCAATGGCAGCCAGTGAGGACCGCGACCCAGTGACGACGGTGACCCCCTTGAGGACGGTGACACAGTGAGCTATCCGGACGCGCCGAACCCCGATCCGTCGAAACCTCGCGGGCCCGACTCACCCGGCCCTGCCTGGAGCGACGTCGAGTTGCCGCCGACGCCTGCCCCGGGAAGCTATGCTGCGGCACCGCCGCCGAGCGATCCCATCCTCGTCTCGATCGGCGACATCCACTGCACGCGCAGCCAAGTCATCACACCCGCGGGCAACGCACCACTGGCCGGGTCGCGGTGGAGCTTCATCGATATGTCACGCACCACCAACGAGATCCCGCAGTGGGCCCTCATCGTGGGAATCGTGACGGCCGTACTGTTCTGCGGACTCGGCCTGCTGTTTCTTCTGGTGAAGGAGGAGCGCACCATCGGGTTCGTGCAGATCACCGTGTCTGCTGGACCAGTCGCCCACACCACCGCGATCCCGGTGACCTCACGGGCGGCCGTCGCCGACCTCGGGGCGCGCGTCAACTACGCGCAGACACTCGCATATTCGGCGTAACGGCCCAGACGGCCAGACAACCAGACAAGCAGCAAGCAGCTCGGACTCAGACGAGAAGCGCCACGGCAAGCACGGCGATCACCACGATGAGCACAAGAGCCACACACGCAATCAGTGCGAGTGTCTGCCTGCTGCACCGCTGGTGCCAGCCATGCAACACCAACTCGTCGTAGACAAGAAAGCCCACACGGTTCGTGGGCTGCGGCTCCCATTTTCCGGTAGCAGCCTCTCTCACCAGCGCGGTCGACAACTCCAATCCGCGTCCGGCAAGGATCGTCGACCTCCTCATTCCGAAGCCCACCCCGGAATCGCTGTCGCTCAACGGAAACCTGCCGGCGCCCGGAAATCGGTCGCCGGCACCAGTCGATCGGCGGCGCAGTCCACCGAGTCCCTCGCGACGAAACGCGTGGGCATCCGGCTCGAACGTCACAAGGCTCGACACCCCGTCTGCCCGCAACGCCACCTCGTTCTCTGACAACCGGGCACACTCGATCTTCTCTGCGGCGGCAGCCCTCTGCAGTCGGGCGATTGCCTTGTCGACCGTCTCGGGACGGCGCTCACCCATCGACGCATACCGCCGTTGTCATCACTAGTCGCCGCAACATCCTTGTGCGCCTTCGGTTGTCGCGACCCGGACGTCGCGGGTGATCGCATTGCGCGCCGCCAGCTCGTCGGCCTCCGGATAGTCGACGCCGACGAGACACAGTCCCCGCGCCTCGGCGACGGGCACCTTCGCGCTGCGTTCACGCTCGCCGAGAAGCGCTCGGCACCAGTCGACATCGCGCCGACCATCCCCCACCGACGCCACCGCACCGACGAGCGAGCGCACCATCGACCAGCAGAACGCATCGGCGCTGACCTCGCCGATCAGCACGCCGTCGGCGTCACGTGACCACGAGAACCGTTGCAGATCGCGGATCGTCGTAGCACCTTCGCGGCGTCGACAAAAGGCGGCAAAGTCGTTGAGCCCCACCAACGCCGACGACGCCGCGTTCATCGCTTCCACGTCGAGCGGCCGTCGCCATGCGGCGGTGGTGCGCGCGAGGACCGGTTCGGCACCGAATGCCGCGTCGGACAGTCGGTACCGGTAGTGACGCCGCAACGCCGAGAACCGTGCGTCGAAGTGGTCACTGACCGACGCGGCCTGCTTCACGCGCACATCGTCGGGAAGCATCTTGGCGAGTCGTCCGACGAGGCGCCCGGGGTCGCCGTCTATTGAGCGCGTGTCGAGTGCCGACACGGGAATGTCGGCGTGCGCGACCTGACCGGTGGCGTGGACGCCCGCGTCCGTCCGTCCGGCGACGGTCAGCCGGACCGGTACCCGCAGCACCGTCGACAACGCCGTCTCGACGACCTCACATACCGTGCGCTGACTGATCTGTCGCGCCCAGCCCGCGAAATCGGTTCCGTCGTAGCCGATGTCGAAACGCAGACGAACGGACCCGCCACCTGGTGTGGTGGCGGGTCCGCTCATGTCTGGCGTGTTCAGCCGTCCGACCTACTTGTCGTCGGCCTTGTCGCCGTCGACGTCGGCGTCAGCAGCTTCGGCCTCCGGTGCGGTGGCAGCCGTCGACTCATCGTCGACAGCCTCGGCCACGGCCTCGGCGTTCTCGACCTGTGCCGGGGTTGCCTCGTCGGCGACGGCCTCGACGACGTTGTCGGCCTCGGCTGCCGGAGCAGCGGCCTTCTCGTCAGCAGCCTTCTTCGACGCAGCGACACGGGTGGCGCGGGTGGCCTCGGTCGACGCGGTGTTCTCACGCACCAGCTCGATCACAGCCATGGGGGCGTTGTCGCCCTTGCGGTTGATCGTCTTGATGATGCGTGTGTAGCCGCCCGGACGGTCCGCGAAGAACGGGCCGATCTCGGCGAACAGCGTGTGGACGACGTCCTTGTCGCGGATGTCCTTCATGACCTCACGACGGTTGGCCAGCTTGCCGGCCTTGGCGTGGGTGATGATCTTTTCCGCGTACGGGCGCAGGCGCTTGGCCTTTGCTTCGGTGGTGGTGATGCGGCCGTGCTCGAAGAGCGAGGTGGCGAGATTCGCCAACATCGCCTTCTGGTGGCTGGCCGACCCGCCGAGGCGGGCACCCTTGGTGGGCTTGGGCATTGTCTTCTCCTAGGAGGACCCGACGATCGCTCGACGAGTCAGGTTTGGCAGTCGCAGCGACTAGAGCTGCTCGGTCTCCGCGAAATCCTCACCGGAGTCAGCGTCGAAAGACGCGTCGTCCGACCACGTTCCGGTTGCCGGGTCGTAACCGGCGACCTGCGACGGATCGAAGCTGGCCGGGCTGTCCTTGAGCGACAGACCCAGGGTGTGCAGCTTGACCTTCACCTCGTCGATCGACTTCTGACCGAAGTTGCGGATGTCGAGCAGATCCGACTCGGTACGTGCAACCAGCTCGCCGACGGTGTGAACACCTTCGCGCTTGAGGCAGTTGTACGAACGGACGGTCAGATCCAGATCCTCGATCGGCAGGCTGAACGACGCGATGTGGTCAGCCTCCGCAGGCGACGGCCCGATCTCGATTCCCTCAGCCTCGACGTTGAGCTCCCGAGCCAGACCAAACAGCTCGACCAGGGTCTTACCCGCGGACGCCAGGGCGTCACGAGCGCTGATCGAGTTCTTGGTCTCGACGTCGAGCACCAAACGGTCGAAGTCGGTGCGCTGCTCGACGCGGGTGGCCTCCACCTTGTAGGTGACCTTCAGCACCGGCGAGTAGATCGAGTCGACCGGAATACGGCCGATCTCGGCTCCCGACGCCTTGTTCTGCACGGCAGGCACGTATCCACGGCCCCGCTCGACGACGAGCTCGATCTCGAGCTTGCCCTTGTCGTTCAGGGTGGCGATGTGCAGATCCGGGTTGTGCACGGTGACGCCTGCGGGCGGCACGATGTCAGCACCGGTGACGGTGCCCGGACCCTGCTTACGCACATACATGGTGACCGGCTCGTCCTCTTCGGAGCTCACCACGAGGCCCTTGAGGTTCAGGATGATGTCGGTGACATCTTCCTTCACGCCGGGGACGGTGGTGAACTCGTGCAGAACTCCGTCGATGCGGATGCTGGTGATCGCAGCACCCGGAATCGAGCTGAGCAGGGTACGACGCAGCGAGTTACCGAGGGTGTAGCCAAAGCCCGGCTCGAGCGGTTCGATGACGAACTTCGACCGGTCGTCGGCGATGATCTCCTCGGTGAGGGTTGGTCGCTGTGAGATGAGCATTTCTTGATTTCTCCTTGTGGCCGACCGCTATTTGACGGCCTAGAAGTGGACCGAAACAGCTTGTGTTGCTTGGTTTTACTTGCTGTAGAACTCGACGATGAGCTGCTCGGTGAGCGGAACCTCGATCTGAGCGCGCTCGGGCACGTTGTGCACGAGGATGCGCAGCGTCGAAGGAACCACCTGCAGCCAGCCCGGAACCGGACGATCGCCGACGAGCTCCTTGGCGATCTGGAACGGAGTGGTCTGCAGCGACTTCGGGCGGACGTCGATGATGTCGTACTGGCTGACGCGGTAGCTGGGGACATCCACGCGCACACCGTTGACGGTGAAGTGACCGTGGGTGACCAGCTGACGTGCCTGACGACGGGTACGTGCCAAACCTGCGCGGTAGACAACGTTGTCGAGACGGGTCTCGAGGATGCGCAGCAGCTCGTCGCCGGTCTTGCCGTTACGACGATTGGCCTCCTCGTAGTAGCGACGGAACTGCTTCTCCATCACTCCGTAGGTGAAGCGTGCCTTCTGCTTCTCCTGCAGCTGCTGCAGGTATTCGCTCTCCTTGATCCGCGAGCGGCCGTGCTGGCCGGGCGGGTAGGGGCGACGCTCGAACGCCTGGTCGCCTCCGATGAGGTCGACACGCAGACGACGGGACTTCTTTGTTGCGGGGCCGGTATAACGAGCCATGTTTTCTCTTCCTCCCTTTCCCGCTAGACCCGACGCCGCTTGGGCGGACGGCAACCGTTGTGCGGCTGCGGGGTGACATCGGAAATGGTGCCGACTTCGAGGCCGGCTGCCTGCAGCGACCGGATGGCGGTCTCGCGACCCGAACCCGGTCCCTTGACGAACACGTCGACCTTCTTGACGCCGTGCTCCTGGGCCTTGCGCGCAGCGTTCTCGGCCGCGAGCTGAGCCGCGAACGGGGTGCTCTTGCGCGAGCCCTTGAAGCCGACGTGACCCGACGATGCCCAGCTGATGACATTGCCGTTGGGGTCGGTGATCGACACGATGGTGTTGTTGAACGTCGACTTGATGTGTGCGTTGCCGTGCGGGACGTTCTTTTTATCGCGACGGCGTGCGCCCTTCTTGGGGCCTGCGCTACGTGACTTCGGAGGCATTACTTCTTCTTCCCGGCGATGGTCTTCTTCGGGCCCTTACGAGTACGGGCATTGGTCTTGGTGCGCTGTCCACGGACGGGCAGGCCACGACGGTGGCGCAGACCCTGGTAGCAGCCGATCTCGATCTTGCGACGGATATCGGCCTGCACCTCGCGGCGCAGGTCACCCTCGACCTTCACCGAGCCTTCGATGTACTCACGCAGCTTTGTGACGTCTGCGTCGGTGAGGTCCTTGGCGCGCAGGTCGGGGCTCAGCCCGGTGCCCGCAAGGATCTCCTTGGAGGTGGTACGCCCAACTCCGTAGATGTAGGTCAGTGCGATCTCGAGCCGCTTCTCGCGGGGAAGATCGACACCAGCAACACGTGCCATGTGGCGGATTTCCTTTACTTTTCAGAGGTCTTCTCCCGGTCCGTCCCCTACTCTGCGAGGGGCTCCGGCCTCTGCACGAAGCGAGTTGCACTCGCTTCGCGGTGTCGCGCGGTGGTCCGCGTGACACAGTCCGGAGGTAGGCGGTGACGCGTCTGTCGCCGCTGGTGCTGGGAGGGCTTCACAAGTTCTGCTCAGCTCTGGTGTGTGTATTCAGTTGTGTGTTTCACCAAGCGATCTGGTGGGGTGCTCCACGGTCGTACGACCGTGGGAGTGATCAGCCCTGACGCTGCTTGTGGCGCAGGTTCTCGCAGATCACCATGACCCGGCCGTTACGGCGGATCACTTTGCACTTTTCACAGATCGGCTTGACGCTCGGCTGAACCTTCACGTCAATCTCTCCTGTTGTCGCCCGCGGGCACGACCGAACGGCCGCACCACACGAGGGTTGTCCCGGACCGGTCTCGGCCGGGAAGTCTTACTTGTAGCGGTAAACGATGCGCCCGCGACCGAGGTCGTACGGCGAGAGTTCCACGACGACCCGATCCTCGGGCAGGATGCGGATGTAGTGCTGCCGCATCTTGCCGCTGATGTGGGCGAGAACCTTGTGACCGTTCTCCAACTCAATGCGAAACATCGCATTGGGCAGGGGTTCGATAACCCGTCCCTCGACCTCGATGGCCCCGTCTTTCTTCGCCATGTCCTCCGCGATCCTCGGCGGTGTCGCGATCCGCTCGCAGGGCAACAAGTGCCCGGACGAACGATTCACCCCACTGCCCGGTTGAATCAGTGTTTATCCGTTAGTGTGTTGGCACCCGCTCCGAGAGCGAGGGCCTGGCGGCGATGTCTCCGGCCGCGCTCACCGGGTAGATGGCATGCGCATACCGGCACGACAAGCGCACCGACGTTCAATCCTACGCGAACTGGCCTAACAGTCCAAACCCGTGCCGTCTGGCCCGAACCCGGGAAGCCGGTCCGACGCGACTCCGACATTTCGCCCGACGGGGTGACCGTGGGATGAACACACTCCGAAGAGTTGCGCACGAGTCGTCCGGAGAGCCCATCTGGCATCCACCGGCTATCACTCTGGATTGAGTGGACCTCACAACACTTGCAGTGGTCGGCATCATCGCGCTTGCGGCGCTGTTCGACTTCACGAACGGATTCCACGATTCGGCGAACTCCATCGCCACCGTGGTCGCGACGCACGTCCTCAAGCCCAAGGTCGCGGTTGTGTGGGCGGCCGGCTGGAACTTCCTCGCCTTCTTCCTGATCGGGACCGCGGTCGCGGACACCGTCGGAGAGACGGTGAAGGCGCAGTACTACAGCGTTGCCGTCGTCTTCGCCGCACTGCTCGCCGCGGTCATCTGGAACTTCCTCTCGTGGCACTTCGGCATTCCGACGTCGTCGTCGCACGCCCTCATCGGCGGCCTCGTCGGCGCCGCGCTGGTCAAGGGTGGCATCGACGCGATCAAGGCGTCGAGTGTCGAGAAGACCGCGGCGTTCATCGTGATCTCGCCACTCGCTGGTCTGTTACTCGGCGGTGCGCTCATGCTCATCCTGCGCGCAGCGCTCTTCCGCGCACCCGTCCTGCGCACGGAGAAACTCTTCCGATGGTTCCAGCTCGCATCGTCGGGAGCCATCTCGCTTGCACACGGCGGCAACGACGCCCAGAAGACGATGGGCGTCGTCGCGGGCCTCCTCGTCTCGACCGGCCACCTCACCCAGACCGGTTCGTCACTGCCGGTGCCCGATTGGGTGGCCCTCGGCTGCTACCTGTTCATCGCGCTCGGAACACTGTCAGGCGGCTGGCGCATCGTCCGGACGATGGGCACCGGCATCACCCGACTACGCCCGGTCAGCGGTTTCTGCGCCGAGACGGGTGCCGCGATCGCAATCTTCGGCTCGACGGCCCTCGGCGCGCCGGTATCGACAACCCACACGGTCGCAGGCGCGGTCGCAGGAGTCGGCACCACCAACCGCAACAGCACGGTCGACTGGGCGGTGTTCCGAAAGATGGTGGTGGCATGGGTGGTCACCATGCCGGCCGCGGCGATCGTCGCGGCCGCGGTCTACGGCCTCACCCAGCTGCCGAGTCTCGCGGCGTCGACCATCGTGCTCGCCGTGCTGATCGCGGGACTACTCGTGCTGCTGTGGAAATCGCTGCGGGCCGCCCCCAAGGCCAGCGACGTCGAAGCAGATCTCGACAAAGAAGCCGAGGAGGAGTTCCCGATGCTCGCGGGAGCGGGCTCGATCATCCCGAGCGGCAAGCCACGACGCCCTCATGGTCACAAGGCGGATTCGTATGGTGACCATGAGGTCCCCGCAACCGGTACGGACGACGCCAAGGCCGCGAAGGAAGCCGAGCAGCGCAAACAACTCGACGAGCTGAACAAGGTCACGGCCGACCAGGTCCCCGAATTGTCCTGGTAATCGGGCGGTCGGGCATGGCGACGTGCCACGCTGAGGCGTGGGCACCATCGACGACTATCTGGCCGAACTCGATGACGACACCGACCGCGCAGTGATCGATCACATCTACACAACCGCCCGTGAGGTCGTCCCCGACGCCGAGCAGGGCAAGGGCTACGGCATGCCCGCCCTCACCTACCACGGCAAGCCACTGCTGTCGGTGATGCGAGCCGAAAAGCACATCGGCATCTATCCGTTCAGCCCGGAAGCGGTCTCGACAGCGGCCCCGGAACTCGAGGGCCTCGACATGGACAAGGGCACCATTCGGTTCCAACCGTCTGATCCCCCATCCGACGACGCCATCCGCACCCTCGTCACCGCGCGCCGCGATCAGATCGGCTGAGCTGAAAGGGCATCCGCCGCGAGGGGCGCGTCGCCGATCCGTCATACAGCGCGCGCCGCCCTGTCCGAATTTGGCAAGATCTTGTACATGCGTGCATTTCTGCTCCAGTCGGCGCTCTCGGGCGTCGCTCTCTGGGTGGCCACTCTGATCGTGCCCGGCCTGAGCTTTCAGTTTCCCGACGACGCGTCGGGCTTGGAAAAGTTCGGAATCGTGGTGCTCGTCGCCCTGATCTTCGGTGTGGTGAACGCCTTCATCAAGCCGATCGTGCAGCTCTTTTCGATACCGCTGTACATCCTCACCCTCGGTTTGATTCACATCGTGATCAATGCGTTCATGCTCGAGATCACCTCGTGGATCACGCACAACACGACGCACTGGGGGCTGCAGGTCGACAGCTTCTTCTGGGCTGCGATTTTCGGCGCGCTGGTCGTCTCGATCGTCAGTTGGCTGATTTCGATGGTGCTCAAGGAGCCGGTGCAGTAGCGCCGCTATCCGCGCGCGCTGAGGGTGTCGTCGGGCCTCGCCGCCACCGCGAAGTCGATCGTCGCGCGAAACCCTACGCCGAGATGATCGCAGCCAGTTGTTCGACGGGCGTTTCCGATCCGAGCACCTGAATCGTCACGTGATTGGCACCGGCCGCAAGGTGCTCGTCGAGTCGGGCTTTCACCTGCGCGGGAGTGCCATGTGCGACGAGTGCGTCGATCAACGCGTCGCTACCTCCGTCGGCGATGTCCTCATCGGTGTATCCGAGGCGCTTGAGGTTCCTGGTGTAGTTGCTCAGATGCAGGTAGGGCTGGTCTACGGGTGGACGACCCACGGCACGTGCCTCGTCGGCGTCCTCGGTCAGCACCACCTTGTGCTCCGGGGCGAGCAGGGCGTCGGGTCCGAGGATCTTCCTGGCCTCGGCGGTGTGCTCGGGAGTCGTCAGGTAGGGGTGGGCGCCCAGTGACCGCTCGGCCGACATCCGCAGCATGCGCGGCCCGAGTGCGGCGAGCAGTCGACGATCAGGGGGAACCTGCTTGCCGTCCAGAGCGTCGAGGTAGCGTCCGACAGCCTTGAACGGCGTCGTGTACTCCGACGTCGCCTCCGGATGCCCGGCACCGACACCGAGGTAGAAGCGGCCGGGAAAATCGCGCTCGAGTGCGTGGAATTCACCGGCGATGACGTACGGGACGGAGTTCCAGATGTTCACGATGCCGGTGGCGACGGTGATGTGCTCGGTCGCCTCGAGGATCGTGCGAACAGGGTGCAGATTCTTGGGCGACCCGCCGAGCCAGATGGTCCCGTAGCCGAGCTTCTCGATCTCGCGGGCCTCGTCGGGCGAGAACTGCTTGAACCAACCCCACGCGCCGTAGGTGCCGAACTTGGCGATGTGTTCTGCCTTGGTCTGCGCGGCCTTCGATTGCTCTGCCCTGGATGAAGCGGTCATGTTCACAGCGAACCTCATCTTCGCTCGCCGGTATTCCGACGCGTCGAAGTCGTCACCAGATCTTCATCTGATGTCCGACGCACTCGCCCACCAGCGGGCGGGTGCGCCCGATCTGTGATGCTGGTCGGCATGCGCGCAGTGATCCAACGAGCAACCCAGGCGAAGGTGACCGTCGACGGCGAGACGGTCGGTCAACTCGACATCGCTCCCGGCGGCTTCGGTCTCGTCGCGCTCGTCGGGGTCACCCACGACGACACTCCGGCGCACGCGACGAAACTCGCCGACAAGATCTGGCGGCTACGCATCCTCGACGGTCCGGACGGGCGTGAGAGTTCTGCCGCAGACCTCGACGCTCCGATCCTGGTGATCAGCCAGTTCACCCTGTACGCCAACACCGCCAAGGGTCGACGCCCCTCCTGGAATGCCGCCGCACCCGGCGCGGTCGCCGAACCGCTCGTCGACGCCGTGGTCGCGGAACTGCGTACCGCCGGAGCGACCGTCGCGACGGGCCGTTTCGGCGCGCACATGGAGGTCTCGCTGGTCAACGACGGTCCGGTGACCCTCATCGTCGACGTCTGAGAGCCCGGCGGCGGCCTCTCCTCGGGTGGGCGAGTCGTACGGCAACCGATACCGTGGTTTACATGGGCCGAATCACAGCACGACGTCGCGTTACCCGCGTTCGTCGCGGCGCGCAGCCGACAACGCGCGTCGACGTGTTGGCCGTCGAAGAGCCGTTGGAGATGCGCGTCAACGGCGAACGGCTCGCGGTCACGATGCGGACCCCGGGACACGATGTCGAACTCGCGTCGGGATTCCTCGTCTCCGAGGGTGTGCTGGTCCGCGCGGAGGACCTCGCCACGGCCCGCTACTGTGCCGGCGCCGGGAGCGCAGCGAGCGGGCCGAGTCAGCCCGGCGCCGGGAGCGCCGCGAGCGGGCCTAATCTGCCCGGCGCCGGGAGCGATGGGTTGAATTCGTACAACGTGCTCGACGTCGCGCTCGCGCCGGGTGTCGCGTCGCCCGATCCGTCGCTCTCGCGCGACTTCACGATTTCGAGCGCGTGTGGGGTGTGCGGTAAGGACAGCATCGAATCCGTCATCACGCGTTCGCATTTCGACGTCTCCGACGACCCGCTGATCGTCGACGCCGATGCCGTACTCGATCTGCCCGGTCGGCTCCGCGAACACCAGAAGGTCTTCGCGAAGACCGGCGGCTTGCATGCGGCAGCACTGTTCGACGGTCGCACTGGCGAACTGCGGGTGGTCCGCGAGGACGTCGGGCGCCACAATGCCGTCGACAAGGTCATCGGGTGGGCCCTGGCGCACGATCTGCTGCCCCTGCGTGGCCAGATCCTTCAGGTGTCCGGGCGCGCGAGCTTCGAGTTGGTGCAGAAGGCGATCATGGCGGGCGTTCCGATGTTGTCGGCGGTCTCGGCGCCGTCGTCGCTGGCCGTCGACCTTGCAGAGCAGCACGGCCTGACCCTCGCCGGGTTCGTTCGAGGGGAGTCGATGGTTCTCTACAGCGGCGCCGATCGCGTCTCGTGTAACGACGCGAACCCCGATGAAGAATTCTCGATTGCGACCACTTCGATAGCGACTACACGGAAAGAGACGTCATGAAGAGCTTCTGGTGCGGTGCGGTCATCCCGGATTGCGACGCGACTTTCGAAGCCACGACCGAGGCCGAGATTGTGGAGCTTGTCGTCGAGCATGCCGCCGACGATCACGGGATCGACGACGTGCCCCCAGACACCGTCGCTCGCGTCCGTGAAGTGATCGTCGATCAGTGAGTTCCTCTGATCGGGTCCGCACGGAGCGCATGAGTGCGCGGATCGAGTCGGAACTCGAGCGTGAGGTGGATGCGCTGATTCATTCGGCGCAGGCTCCCAAGGTGGTATTTCAGCCCATCGCCCATCTACCTCAGTTGCGGGTCGTCGGCTACGAGGCGCTGAGCAGGTTCTCGGCGCAACGCCCGGTGGGCCCCGATCAGTGGTTCGCGGCGGCTGCGCGCATCGGGCAAGAGGCCGAACTCAGTGCACTCGTCCTCGAGAAGGTACTGTCGTCGAGAGCCACGCTGCCACGTCGGGCGTTCCTGTCGGTGAACATCTCCCCCGACGTGTTGCTTACCGATCGCATACAGAGATTGCTCGAGCACCGGCCGCTTGACCGCATGGTCTTCGAGCTGACCGAACACTCCATCGTCACCGACTACGACCAGGTCGCTGCAGCCATCGCGCGAGTGCGTGAACTCGGCGGGTTTGTTGCTGTGGACGACGCCGGCGCGGGATATGCCAGCATGCATCACATCCTGACGCTGCACCCCGATTTCGTGAAGCTCGACGGTTCGCTGGTTGCGGACCTGCACCGTGACCCGGCAAAGTCGGCGCTCGTCGAGATGTTCGGCGAGTTCACCAGCCGCATCGACGCCTGGTTGATCGCCGAGGGTATCGAGACCGCCGAAGACCTCCATCGGTTGCGCCAGCTCGGAGTGCCACTGGGACAGGGGTATCTGCTGGGAAGACCCGATGAGGCGATGAATGGAATCGATCCGCTACTCAAGAGTCGCACGCGCGATCTGTGCGAATCGAGAGAGACCGTGGCGCCCTTCATCGAAGCCGGCCGTACCGCACCCGCCGACTCCGACGATTCGGTGCTGCGCACAATGTTCGACGCCGAACCGGAGGTCGCGGCGATCGCACTTCTCGACCCCGGCACGCGTCCGATCAGTCTCGCGGCCCGCCATGGTCCGCGAGATATCGTGCGGCACAGCACCATGCGCGTGAATCGCGCTGCCGGTCGTCGAGAAGTGTTGCGACGCGCCATGACCCGACCGCTGCCCAGCCGGTTCGATCCACTCGTGTGCTGCGACGAGAACGGCAACTACTCAGGCATGGTGCCCATCGACGCACTGATCTCGTCGCTTGCGGCCCGCTGAGGCACGCGCACCGTCGAAGCGTCAAAGACGAACACCGGACTCCGCGTCGAACCAGTGCAATTCGCCTGCATCCGGGATCAGACCGAGCGACTCGCCGACTGTGAACTCGCGCCTGTGGTCGACACGGACGACGATCCGTCCGTCTCGAACGGCGACGTCGGCCGAGCAGTAGACGAATTGCTCTGACCCGAGTTCCTCGACCAGTTCGATCCGCGCCGTCAACGAACCCAGCGTCCCCGGACCGGTGACCTGCCACGACTCGGCCCGCAGCCCGACGACGAGTCGCTGTGGCGCCGAACGAGGAACGGCGATCTCGGCGTCGCCGAGATGCGCACGGCCCGCGTCGATCTCGACGTCGATCAGACACATCTGAGGCGAACCCATGAACCCGGCGACGAACGTGTTTGCCGGATGCGCGTAGATTTCGCGCGGACTACCGACCTGTTGCAGAATCCCCTTGCGCAGCACGGCAACACGATCGCCCATCGTCATGGCCTCGACCTGATCGTGCGTGACGTAGAGCGTCGTCGTACCCAATTCACGCTGGAGTGCAGCGATTTGCGCGCGAGTACTCACACGCAGTTTGGCGTCGAGATTCGACAGCGGCTCGTCCATGCAGAACACCTTGGGGCGCCGCACGATCGCTCGTCCCATTGCCACTCGCTGACGCTGACCGCCGGACAGTTTAGACGGTTTGCGTTCGAGGAGATCCTCGAGTTCGAGCATCGCGGCGACCTCGCTGACGCGGGTTGCCGTGCCGTCCTTGGACATTCCCGCGTTGCGTAGCGCGAATCCCATGTTCTGCGCGACCGTCATGTTGGGGTACAGCGCGTAGTTCTGAAACACCATCGCCACGTCACGGGATTTCGGTTCGAGACCGACAACGTCATGTCCATCGATGCTGATAGACCCCGCCTCCACCGACTCGAGGCCTGCGAGCATGCGCAGCGTCGTCGACTTGCCACACCCCGACGGCCCGACGAGCACCATGAACTCTCCGTCTGCCACCTCGAGGTCGAGATGGTCGACGGCCGGCGACGCCTCGGGACTGAACCGACGCGTCGCTCCGTCGAAGGTCACTACCGCCACGTCACACTCCCGCCGAGTCGATATTGGGCGAGTCGACAGTGGGTGCGTCGATGGTGGCCTTGTCCATATCGCCTGTGCTGCTGATCATTTCGGCAGCTTCGGCTTGATCTGGGTGTCGTAGATCTGTTGGATCTGCTTGTTCACGTCGGCCATGGTGTCGTTCACATCGGCGTTCTGCAGTCCGATCTTCTCGTACCCCGTACCGATGATCTTGTCGCCGCCGGGCACAAAGACGCGAGCGTAGTTCTGCGGCTTGGTCTTCGGCAACTGATCGATCGCCGTCTTGAAGTTGGGGTTCTTGTCGAGGAAGGCCACCATCGACGGGTCGCTCAGCGCCGACTTCCGGACCGGCATGTACCCGACGTTCTGCGAGAAGTACGCCGTGTTGTCGGTGTCGGTGATGAAGTTGATGAACTTCAGCGCGTTGATCTTTCGCGCGTCGGAGATCCGTGCCGGGATCGCCAGGCCGGCACCACCGGTCGGGCAACCGATCGTCCCGTCGGGAGCAGGCAGGAACGCTGTGCCGAAGTTGAACTTGGCATTCTTGGTGATTCCCGACAGGTCGCCGGTCGACGCCACTGTCGAAGCGATGATGCCGGCGCTGAAATCGCCTGCGATGTCGTTGGATATCTTCGCGTATCGCTTGGTGTTGATCGACTCGCTCAAGTAGTTGGCGGCTTCGATCGTCTTGGGATCGGTGAACTTCAGGTTCCACTCGTCGGAGTAGGCACCACCGAAGGTCCAGGTGGGACCTTGGAACGTCCACCCGAGGTAATCAACAGCATTGCCCCAGCCGTGCGCCTGCTTACCGCCACCGACGACACCCTGGATACGCGGACCCCACTCGTCGAACTCCTGCCAACTCTGCGGCCCGCGAGCCGGCAGTCCCGCCTGCTTCCAGACGTCGGCGTTGTAGTAGAACAGCGGCGTCGACCTCGCGTACGGCAGCGCCCACGTCTTGTTGTTCCACTTGTAGTCGCCCACAAGCGAATCGACGTAGTCGGAGGTGTTGACACCCGCCTGGCCGAAGAGGTCGTCGAGCGGAGCGATCGCACCGATGAGCGCGAAGTTGAACCACCACACGTCAGACAGGATGATGATGTCCGGTAACGATCCGCCCGAGAGTGCGGCGTTGAGCTTCTGCGCGGCTTCTTCGTAGTTCTTTCCGGCGTCGACCAATTGGACCTTGATGCCCGGGTTGGCCTTCTCGAAGCGCGAGATCAACTCCTTCTCGACGGCCGTCGACTTGCCCGGATGGTTCGACCAGAAGGTCAGGTTGTTTGCGTCACCCCCGCCGTCGGACCCCTCCGAACTCCCCGATCCCGCGCAGGCCGATACCGCCAGGCCCGCCGCCAACGTGACACCTGCCGCGAGAAAACCGCGGCGAGACAACTCGTGCATTCGTGTGCTCCTGTTCCCCACTGGTTATCGTTCTCTGCCTGTCGCGCAGGTGGTTTCGACACCTGCGCTGATCGAGCTCACCTCGCTGATCAAGCTCACCCCGCTGATCGAGCTCACCTCGCTGATCGAGCTTGTCGAGATCACCCCTTCACCGCCCCGGAGGTCAGGCCCTTGATCATGTGGCGCTGCAGGAGCAGGAAGACGACGAGCATCGGCAGCATCGCGAGCACCGTCGCGGCCATCACCGGGCCCCAGTTCGTCAGGCCGTCGTTGTTCTGCAACTGCGTCAGCCCGACGGGCAGCGTGGCGACGGTGTAGTCGTCGGCCATCAGGAACGGCCAGAGGTATTCGTTCCACTCGTTGACGAGCGTGATGAGCGCAAAGGCAACCATCGTCGGGATCGACAGAGGCAACACCACACGGGTCAGCAGCCGGAAGTGCCCGGCGCCGTCCATACGGGCGGCTTCGATGATCTCGTGCGGTATCGACAGAAAGTGGTTGCGCATCAGGAACGTTCCGAAGGCGACGCCCGCCAGCGGCAGGATGATGCCGAGGAACGTATTGCGCAGTCCGAGCTGTGCGACGAACGCATAGTTCGTGATCGACGTGATCTGGTTCGGCACCATCAGCGCGGCAATGATCACGATGAACACCACGTTCTTGAACGGAAACCGTAGGAACACAAGCCCATACGCGCTCAGCACGCCGAGCGCGAACTTCACGACGCCCAGGATCGACGTCACGATCAACGAGTTCCGCATGAAGTCCCAGAACGGAACCGACGTCGTCGCCTCGCGGTAGTTCTCCGGATGCCACACAGACGGCCACCACACGGCGGGCTGTACGTAGATCTCCGACCGATCCTTGAACGACGCCAACAGAATCCACACGAGCGGAAGCGCGACCAGCAGCACCACGACGACCATCGCGAGGTAACCGAACACCGTCGCAACGCGTTTGCGCCGTGCGTACGCCGCTGCGCGCTGCTCGACACCAACGGGACTCGTCGACGACGCGTTGTCCGATGTCGTGGACTCCGCCACGACGACGTCGCTCATGCCTGTGCCCGATCCATCACGCGTACCTGCACGACGGTCACAACGAGCAGCACGACGAACATGATCGTTGCGACCGTCGCACCGTAGCCGGCGCGGAAATTCCGGAACGTCTCCTCGTAGACCTGGTAGACCATCGTCGTGGTGCCGTTGCCGAGCGGGCCTCCACGGGTCATCACGTTGATGATGTCGAAGACCTGTAATGAGTTGAGCAGCACTGTGATCGAGAGGAAGAACGTCGTCGGACGCAGCTGCGGCAGCAGGACGCGACGGAAGTAGGTGAAGCGGCTGGCCCCGTCGATCGCCGCTGCCTCGTCGAGGTCGATTCGCTTCCCCTGCAACGCGGCGAGGTAGATCACGAACGCGTAGCCCAGGTTCTTCCACACATAGGTCACCGTGACCATGAACAGCGCCCAGTGTGGTTGCTGGTAGAAGTCCGGTGCCGACCCGAGGTGCAGGCGGTGCATCAGGTCGTTGATCAAGCCGAAGCTCGGATCGAACACGAACTGAAACGCGATTCCCACCGCAGCGCCTGAGAGTACGAACGGCGCAAACACAATGGATCGCAACAGGTTTCGGCCACGCAGCTTCCGGTCGAGCAACAGCGCCAACGCGAGTCCCAGCGCCATACTGCCCGCCACCGCCACAACGGTGAAGATCACGGTGTTGACGACGATGGTCCAGGTGTCGGCGCGCGTGAACCATTCCGTGTAGTTCGAGACGCCGATGAAGTCGGCGCCGGGCGACGAGATGTTCCAGTCGTAGAACGACATTCGGATGTTCTCGATGAGCGGGCGATACGTGAAGACACCGAGCAGCACCAGATTGGGCGCTACAAGCGCGATGAACAGCGCGTAGCTACGCCACGACCGGGCGCGCGACGACGGAAGCACCCGCTCGTTGACTGACGACACCCGGGCAGTATTCAGCCCCGATCTTACGGATTGCGAACGAGATGATTGCCCGTCGACGTCCGGAAGGTGTCACGTGGACCACGTCTCATGAATGGAACATGAACGCGCCCGAACCCGGGCCTACTTGCGGTTGCCCACAGGCGCGGAAACCGAGCGTCTGGGCAACCGGAAAGAATGGGCGACGGAAGAACGGGCCAGCCGGAAGAGTCAGGCCGGGCGCTGCGTCAAGATGCGCGGGCCGTCGGCGGTGACGGCGACGGTGTGCTCCCAGTGGGCCGCGCAAGAGCCGTCGTCGGTGACGACGGTCCAGCCGTCGGGGAGCTCGGTGGTGTCGGTGGTGCCGAGCGTGAGCATGGGCTCAATCGCCAGCGTCGAGCCGATCACCAACAACGGACCGTGCCCGGGATCGCCCTCGTTCGGGAGGAACGGGTCGAGGTGCATTTCGCGCCCGATGCCGTGCCCGCCGTAACCGTCGACGATGCCGAAGCCGCGGCCAAAGGTCTTCTCCGCCTTGTGGGTTCCGGTCTCGATGGCATGCGAGATATCGGTGAGGCGCGCGCCGTCGACCATTGCCGCGATGCCCGCCTCCATCGACAGTCGTGTCGCGTCCGAGAGGTCCTGGTCGGCCTGCGAGAGTTCGCCGACCCCGAAGGTCCATGCGGAGTCGCCATGCCAGCCGTCGAGAATGGCGCCGCAGTCGATCGAGACGAGATCTCCCTCGGCGAGCACAACGGTCGACGACGGGATGCCATGCACCACAACGTCGTTGACGGAGCTGCAGATCGAGCCGGTGAACCCGTGATAACCCTTGAACGACGGGACCGCACCCGCGCCGCGGATCACCGACTCGGCCACCTCGTCGAGCTCGAGGGTGCTCACCCCGGCCTTAGCTGCGTCGCGAACCGCGACGAGCGCCTCCCCCACAACGGCTCCCGCCGCAGCCATGGCGTCGAGCTCGCCAGGGCTGCGGAACGGAACACGTTTGGTCTTACGGAGCCTCATCGCAGATCGATACCTAAGAGACCTTGACGCCGAGCGCGCTCAGCACACGCTGGTGCACTTCGTCGACCTCGCCGACGGCGTCGACGGTCTTGACCTGGTCACCGTAGTACTCGAGCAGCGGCGCGGTTTCTTTGTCGTACACCGCCATGCGGTTACGGATCACGTCTTCGGTGTCGTCGGCGCGACCACGCGCGAGCATCCGTTCGACGACGACGTCGGGGTCGACGACAAACGAGACGACAGCGTCGAGCTTCGTGTCGAGGTCGGCCAGGATCGAGTTGAGCGCCTCGGCCTGCTCGATCGAACGGGGGAAGCCGTCGAGGATGAAGCCCTTCGACGCGTCGGGCTCGTTGAGCCGTGCGCGGACCATGTCGACGGTGATCTCCGGTGGCACCAGGTCGCCTGCGTCGAGGTATTTCTTGGCCTCGATGCCGATGGCAGTGCCCTGAGAGATGTTGGCGCGGAACAGGTCACCGGTGGAGATGTGCGGAATGCCGAGCGTTTCCGACAGCAGTTCCGCCTGAGTCCCTTTACCAGCGCCGGGGGGGCCGAGAAAAACAAGTCTCACTTCAGGAATCCTTCGTACTTGCGTTGCATCAATTGACTGTTGATCTGCTTCACCGTGTCCAGACCCACGCCGACCATGATCAACACGGCGGTGCCCCCAAATGGCAGGTTCTGCACTCCCCCGCTGTTACCGATCTCGAGGAAGAGGTTGGGCAGTACAGCGATGATACCCAGATAGATCGAACCCGGGAGCGTGATGCGGCTCAGTACGTAGCCCAGGTAATCAGCCGTCGGCTGGCCGGGACGGATACCCGGGATGAACCCTCCGTACTTCTTCATGTCGTCGGCGCGCTCTTCGGGATTGAAGGTGACAGCGACGTAGAAGTACGTGAAGAAGATGATCATGGCGAAGTAGACCAGGATGTACACCCAGCTACTCGGGTCGGCGAGGTACTGCGAGACCCACGATTGCCAGCCCGACTCGGTGCCGTCGGAACTCTTGGTCAGCTGCACGATCAACTGCGGCAGATACAGCAGCGACGACGCGAAGATCACGGGGATGACGCCGGCCTGGTTGACCTTCAGCGGCAGATAGGTCGACGACCCGCCGTACATCTTCCGGCCGACCATCCGCTTGGCGTACTGCACCGGGATTCGACGCTGGCCCTGCTCGATGAAGACCACGCCCGCGATGATGATCAGCGCCGCGAGGCACACGAGACCGAAGACCAAGCCGCCACGGCTGGTGAGGATCGCGCGACCCTCGGCGGGGATGCGAGCGGCGATGCCCGCGAAGATCAGCAGCGACATTCCGTTGCCGATGCCGCGCTCGGTGATCAGCTCGCCGAACCACATGACGAGGCAGGCGCCTGCGGTCATGACGAGCACGATGATCGACAGACCGAAGATCGACTGATCGGTGAGAACGTTGCCGCACTCCTGCGGGAGCAGGGTGCCGCGGTCGGCGAGCGCGACGATGCCGGTCGACTGGAGCAGTGCCAGCGCCACCGTGAGGTAGCGGGTGTACTGCGTCATCTTGGCCTGACCGGACTGGCCCTCCTTGCGGAGTTGCTCGAACCGCGGGATGACCACGGTGAGCAGCTGCACGATGATGCTCGCGGTGATGTAGGGCATGATGCCGATCGCGAACACCGAGAGCTGCAGCAGCGCTCCACCGGAGAACAGGTTGATCAGCGAGTAGACCTGATTGCCGCCACCGCTGTTGATGCGGTCGATGCAGGCGTGCACGGTCTTGTAGTCGACGCCGGGCGACGGGACCGTCGCGCCCAGGCGATACAGCACAATGATGCCGATGACGAAGAGGATCTTCTTCCTCAGATCGGGCGTCCGAATGGCCGCGACGAGGGGGGAAAGCACTAACTCCTCCTAGGAACGACCACGCTCGGGTTGTTCGGGGGCCCAGGCGGACCCCACCCCACGTGCTCGGCAATCGACGTTGATCGGTGGTTGCGTTGTGCGGCAACGCCAGAAACTCTACCGGCTGCCACGACCGGCACTTCTCCGGGACCGCTCCACCTGAAGTTTTCGGCCGGCTCGCCCGACTCGACGCGCGTTGCGAGTGCACGCACACCGCCGAGTTCGACGAACCAGCCCGCTGGCACCACAGCGGACGGCAGAACAGTGCTGCCGTCCGCTGTGGTCAGAAACGAACTTTCTTACAGTTCGATGGTGCTGCCACCGGCAGCGGCGATCTTTTCCTTGGCCGACGCCGTGAACTTGTTCGCGGTCACGTTGACCGCGACGCTCAGCTCACCGTCGCCGAGGACCTTCACCAGCTGGTTCTTGCGAACCGCACCGGCAGCGACGAGCTCGTCGACGCCGATGGTGCCGCCCTGCGGGAACAGCTTGGCGATGTCGCCGACGTTGACGACCTGGTACTCGACCCGGTTGGGGTTGGTGAAGCCCTTGAGCTTCGGCAACCGCATGTGGATCGGCATCTGGCCGCCCTCGAAGGCTGCAGGCACGTTCTTGCGTGCCTTGGTGCCCTTGGTGCCGCGACCGGCGGTCTTACCCTTGGACCCCTCACCGCGACCCACACGGGTCTTCTCGGTCTTCGCGCCCGGAGCGGGGCGAAGGTGATGGAGTTTGATGGTCATTGCTCTTAAACCTCTTCGACTGTCACGAGGTGTGCAACCACGTTGATCAAACCGCGGTTGATCGGGGTGTCCTCGCGGGTGACGGTCTGGCGGATGCCCCTGAGTCCAAGGGTCCGCAGGCTGTCACGCTGGTTGCTCTTGGCACCGATGGTGCCCTTCACCTGGGTGATCTTCAGCTGTGCCATGTCTTACACTCCCTGGCCTGCGCGCGCCCGGAGCATACCGGCCGGCGCCACATCTTCGATCGGCAGACCGCGACGTGCGGCGACCTCTTCGGGACGCTGCAGCATCTTGAGTGCGGCCACGGTCGCGTGGACCACGTTGATCGCGTTGTCGGAGCCGAGGCTCTTGGCGAGCACGTCGTGCACGCCCGCGCACTCGAGCACGGCACGCACCGCGCCACCGGCGATGACACCGGTACCGGGGCTGGCCGGACGCAGCATCACGACACCGGCAGCAGCCTCACCCTGAACCGGGTGGGTCACGGTGCCTGCGATCAGCGGAACGCGGAAGAAGTTCTTACGAGCCTCTTCGACGCCCTTCTGGATCGCGGCCGGAACTTCCTTGGCCTTGCCGTAGCCGACACCGACCATGCCCTGGCCGTCGCCGACGACCACGAGAGCGGTGAAGGAGAACCGACGTCCACCCTTGACCACCTTGGACACACGGTTGATGGTGACGACGCGCTCGAGCTGGTTGCGCTCCTGGTCACGATCGCGTCCGCGGTCGTTACGACGATCGCGGCCACCGCGGCGGTCGTTGCCGCCCTGGTTGTTGTTGTTGTCGTTACCGGCGGGTCCGTTTCCGCCGTCACGCTGACGTCCGGGCATCAGAGGTTCCCTCCGGTCATGTTGGTCAAGCTGTTGTTGCTGGTCATCATCAGAACTGCAGGCCTCCCTCACGGGCGGCGTCGGCGAGCGCGGCGATACGGCCGTGGTAGTTCTTGCCACCACGGTCGAAGACGACGGCCTCGACACCTGCGGCCTTGGCGCGAGCGGCGATCAGTTCGCCGACGCGACGGGCCTGTGCCGACTTGTCGCCACCGGATGCACGCACGTCAGCCTCGATGGTCGACGCTGCTGCGAGGGTGTTGCCCGCGAGGTCGTCGATCAGCTGCACGTGGATGTGACGGCTGCTGCGCTTGACGGCCAGACGCGGACGCTGCGGCGTTCCGCTGACCTTCTTGCGAAGGCGGAAGTGACGATTGCCGGTCGCGGTGCGACGTCGGGTCGACACGTCCTTGCCGATGGGCTTGCGGACAGTTTTGGTTGCTGTATCACTCATGGCTTACTTACCCGTCTTTCCGACCTTGCGACGGATCTGCTCACCCTCGTAGCGAATGCCCTTGCCCTTGTACGGGTCGGGACGACGCAGGCGGCGGATGTTCGCCGAGATCTGGCCGACTTGCTGCTTGTCGATACCCGACACCGAGAACTTGGTGGGCGACTCGACGGCAAAAGTGATGCCCTCGGGAGCCTCGATCGGCACGGGATGGCTGTAACCGAGCGCGAACTCGAGGTCGCGACCCTTGGCTGCGACGCGGTAGCCGACACCGAAGATTTCCATCTTCGTGGTGTAGCCCTTGGTGACGCCGTCGACCAGGTTGGCAACCAGCGAGCGGTTCAGACCGTGCAATGCACGGTTACGACGCTCGTCGTTGGGGCGGGTCACCACGATGGTGTTGTCTTCCTGCGCCACCTGAATGGGGCTGGTGACAACGTGGCTCAGCTCGCCCTTGGGTCCCTTCACGGTGACCGTCTGTCCGTCGATGGAGACGGTGACGCCCGCGGGGATCTCGATCGGATTCTTACCGATACGCGACATTGTGCTTACCTCCCCTTACCAGACGTAGGCGAGGACTTCGCCGCCCACGCCCTGGTTGGCTGCCTGGCGATCGGTGAGCAGACCGGACGACGTGGAGATGATGGCCACGCCGAGGCCGCCCAGGACCTTGGGCAGGTTGGTGGACTTTGCGTACACCCGCAGACCCGGCTTGGACACGCGGCGCAGTCCTGCGATGGAGCGCTCACGGCTGGGGCCGTACTTGAGGGCGACGACGAGGTTCTTTCCGACCTCCGCATCTTCGGTGCGGTAATCGGTGATGTAGCCCTCGCGCTTCAAGATCTCGGCGATGTTCACCTTGAGCTTCGACGACGGGAGGGTCACCTCGTCATGGAACGCCGAATTGGCGTTACGCAGACGTGTCAAGAAGTCTGCGATCGGGTCAGTCATGGTCATGGTTGACCGTCAACCTTTCTCGTAGCGGTTCCCATGCAGCGCCGATCATCAGGATTTCTCCTGTGACCTGCGGTGGGCCTTCCACGAAGTGGATAGTGAATAGGTTCTCGCCGCCGGTGCCCTAGGCATTTCGCCAGCACCGGAGACTATTCAGTTGTAGCCGTGACCCGAGTGCGGACACGCGAAGGTGCACAGGCAACCGTTCTAGTGTAGAGAATCGGCTGGCCAGACCCAAATCGATGCCCGCAGCGGTCCTGAGTCACCGCGTTCGATGCGGACGCACGACCATACCCAGCAGCGCCATCCCCGCCACGACGGCCGCACCCATCATCGCCCACCCGGCGCCGTCGGCTCCGCCAACCGACGCCAACACCGCGCCGAGTGCCGCGACACCAAAGGCCCCTCCGAGCTGACGCGACGCGCTGAACAAGCCGCCTGCCGTACCCGCGGATCCCGCGGGAGCACCCGCGACGATGAGCCCGGTCATCGGCACGATCACCAGCGGTAACGCCGTTCCGGCGACCAGCATCGTCACGATCAGCGCCCACAGTGGTCCGCCTACGAACATCACCACCGCGATCGCGACAGAACCCACCACAGCCGCGGACTGGCCCAGCAACGCCGGCAACTGCGGCCCACGCGCGGCGACCACGCGCCCCACAACCGGGCCGAGGACACATGGCCCGAACGTGTAGGCGATGAGGACGAGTCCCGCACCCAATGGCGACAGCCCGCGTGCGTTGATCAGATACAGACTCGCGACAAACAGCGTCGACGCCATCACCACCTGAATCGTGAAGCCGAGCAACGTTCCTCGCAGGATCGACGGAATACGGAGCAGACGCACGGGAATCGCCGCGGCAGCGCTTCGTCGATCCGACCAGTAGAGCAATCCGGCCGCGCACACCGTCGCGATCAGCGCCCACGCCGCGATCCAGGATCGCTCCCCCGCTTCGATGATGACGACGACCACGAGCGCGAAGAACACCACCGCGAGCAGCTGTCCGCGCACATCGAGTCGCGCACCACGGTCGCGTGCCCTCGAGTCAGCCGGAAAGTATCGACTCCAGGCCAGCGCGAGAATTCCCACCGGCACGTTGATCAGGAAGATCCACCGCCATCCGCCTGCGGCGATGAGGATTCCACCGACGGTCGGTCCTGCTGCGAAACCGCACCCGGTGACCAGCGCGTAGAGACCGATGGCGCGGTGTCTGTCGGCAGGTTCGGGATTCATCCTCCCGATGAGCGCCAGCGTCGTCCCCGGGATCAGCGCGGCCGCAGCGCCTTGAAACGCGCGCAGGATGATGAGGACCAGCAACGTCGGAGCGAGAGCGCACAACACCGACGTGAGCACGAACGCGAGAACGCCCACCCGGTACGTGCGCAGCGCGCCGTAGCGATCGGCGATCGCGCCGGAACTCAGCAACAGCGCGCCGAAGGTGACCAGGTAGGCGCTGACGACCCGCTGTTGTCCGGCAACGCTGCCACCCAGAGACCTGGCGATGTCTGGCAGCGCGACGTTGAGGACCGTCGAGTCGACCAGCACCAGCAGGTATCCGAGCGAGACGCCGACGTTGCTGACGGTGCGACCACGCATGGCCTCGCCCGAGCGGCGTCGTGATCTGGAGGGTTCGCGAGTTGTCGTTGGCACGGCATCAGGATGCTGCCGACACCCGACGTCGATCGACCGGAATAGATGCAGGCAGTGTGCGGTTTTTCCGAACACCATCCGATGCGTCACGCCTCCCGGCCCCAAGCGAGGAGTAGCAGTCATGGAAATCCGACACGTACGGACCTTTCTCGCCGTCGCCGAGCATCGCACCGTCCTCGGCGCTGCGGCCGCCCTCGACCTGGCCCCCTCGTCGGTGTCGCAACAGATAAGGGCGCTCGAACGCGACCTCGGTGTGCAGCTCTATCACCGCTCGCCGAGCGGTATGCGCCTGACCGAAGCCGGACTGGTGCTGGCCGCCCAGGGCCCCGAGTTCCTCGACCGCTGGGCCAGACTCGGGCGTTCGGTCACCACTGCCGCCTCGGCGGCGCCCCTGCGTATCGCGAGCACCGAACACATGGTCGCCACGCAGATCCCAGGCATTCTGCGCGAGTTCGGCAACCGAGTCCCGGGCGGAACCGTCGCCGTGGACACCCTCATTGACCCGACGTGCGTCGTCGACGCGGTGGCGTCTGGGAGCGCCGACGTCGGACTCGTACTCGATATGCATGACGACGCGGCCGACCGTTGGCTCCTGCCCGCGACGCAGCGTACGGACGTCTCCTACGCCGACCTGGTCCCCGTCACCACTGCAATCGCGATGGCATCCGGCCATTCGCTTGCTCGACACGAGCACCTCACCATCGCCGACCTTGTCGGCGAACACATCCTGAGCGGCCCACGACGATGCGCGACACACCTCGGCGTCGAGAACATGCTGCCCGAACCGATGGAACCCATGTCGAGCCTGGTTGTCGCCTTCAGTTGGGCTGCCAACGGCCTCGGGGTGGTGATGGCCCCGAAGTTCGCCGTTGGCGCGACGTCGGCTGCCGGCCAGCTCGTCGCGGTAGATCTCGACATCGCGCCGCACACCTCCTGGATTCGAATGGTGTGGTCATCCGAGCGCCCGGTCGTCGGCGACTTTCGCGACCTGCTGTACGCGGCGAGCGTCGGGGTGAGCGGCGATACGACGCGCAGTGGCAAGGTCGGTCAACCGGGTGAGATCGCCGCGGCGTCGTGACCCACCTGCCGTCGACGGCTAGGCTGCTGCGGTGAATTGGGAACTGATCTCCTGCGGCCTACGCGGTCACGAGACCTACCGCCCCGACGAGCCCGGTCTCGCCGATCATCTGCACACCGAGACCAGCGCCGGCGACGCGTGGCGATGCCTGCGATGCGGCGATTACGCCCTCGGCTCACCTCGCAACAGCGGACCCGCCGACCATGCCCCGGAGGTTCCGCGTGGTCGGTTGCTGCGCGACCTCATCATCATGCGACTGCTCGCGGTCGAGCGCCTGATCCGCGGGATCTTTCTCGTCATCGCAGGCATATTCGTGATCGAGCTGCGCAACAGTCAACAGACACTGCACGAGAAGTTCGACGCCGAGATGCCGCTGCTCAAACCGATCGCCGACCAGATCGGCTGGAATATCGACGACTCCAAGGTCGTGCAGTGGATCGAAAAGGCGACCACCCTGTCGACCGCGACCATCGTGCTCGTCGGCTGCGCGCTGCTCGCCTACGGAATCAGCCAATTCGTCGAGGCGTACGGCCTGTGGTTCGCCAAACGCTGGGGCGAGTACTTCGCGGTGATCGTCACCAGCATCTTCATCCCGCTCGAGGTGTATGAACTCGTCGAGAAGGCGACGGTGTTCAAGGTGCTCTTGCTCGCCGTCAACGTCGCTGCGGTCGTCTGGCTCATCTGGAGTAAGCGGCTGTTCGGCGTCCGCGGCGGCGAGGCCGCCTACCACGCCGAACACAGCGCCGAGAGCCTCCTCACCGTCGAGCGGGCGGCGGGCTGAACCAACAAGACATCGCCGCTGTCACGAGCCGCACCGCCGCCGCGCACCCGTCGGTCGCGGAAGCTATATTCACGTCCGATGACTCACGCCGACAGTGATACGCCACCGCCGGTCGGCCACGCGATCCGTCCCGGACGGGTCGTCCGCCTCGCGGACGTGTACGGCCCGGCAATCGACGACCTCGCTGACGCCGTAGCACCGGAACTGCCGGTGATCTTGGACTACCGCGGCCCCGATGAACGGAGCGCACGGCAGGTCGCCACCGAGATCCTCGAGGCACTCGAATCGGCGCTGATCACGTTGTTCCCGGCCTGGCTACCTGGCAGGTCATCCAATGAGCGACTCGACGTCGACGACGCAGAGACGCTGGCCCGGCAGTTGTGCGCCGACGTCGGCCTGTCAACTGCCGTGGTCGTACCGCTCGCGCGGGCGGGCGCCGCGAACGAACGCACGACGCCATCCGCAATTCCTGAACAACGCGCGGCCGTGCTCGTCGCTTTGCTACGCCACTTCTACGGTCGGCCCGAGGTGGTGCTCGCCGTGCGAGCAAGTAGCGCGCTCCCCGATGATGCGCAGCGCACCGCGGCGTCGGCATGTGCGTGGCTCGCGGAGCATGCCAACATGACCGTCTGGCTCACCGCCGACGCGTTGCCCGAGGTGCGCCGAGTACCTGTGCTGCGCCTCGGGGTCGCCTCATCAACCGCCCCCGTCCCGACCGACCCGCTGCGACCGACTCTGATCGTCTCCCGACCGACGGGCGCTCCCGCCCCACACAGCGCCGCAGAGCAGGCGCTCGAATACACACTGGCCCAACATGATTGGGCAGCCGGACGTCTCTGGAATCGCTGCCCCACCGACCTCGCCGCATTGTCGGGAGTCGCGATAGTCGACGTCCTGTGGCCGGATGCGCGAGTCATCGTAGAAGTCGACGGCCCCGACCATCGTCGAGCCGACAAGTACGCCCGTGACCGCCGCCGCGACAATATGCTGCAGCGGCACGGCTACGTGGTACTCCGCTACACCAACGAACAGGTTCTCGGCGACACGTCGTCAGTCGTCGCGGAACTGCGCGAAGTTCTCGCCCATCACCATCCGACCCCCAGCTCGCCTACTGCGCCTGGACCTGATCTGAAGGAGTCACAGTGGACCACCCGAAGCTGACACCGAGCCAAAGCGCGGTGCTCTTCGTCCTCATGGCGGAGTCCACGGAGTTGTCGACTCCTCGCCTACGCGAGCTGGGCCCCAACCTCGACAAGCCTGGACGACAGAAGTTGACCGAACACGGCCTGATCGAGTCGCGCAAAGGCGAGCGCAATGCGCTCTACCACTCGCTCACCGACCGCGGATGGGCTTGGTGTGCAGACGAATTGCGTGCAGGGCCGCCGGACCGCTCGTTGCCCCCGATCCGCGCGCTGTATGCCGTCCTCAACGCAATCGGGCGTCATCTCGACGCCGAAGACTTCCGACTGTACGAAGTCTTCGGCCGTCCGCGCGCCGTCGTCGAGGCCGCGCCGCCCGCGTCGTCGAAGGCCGTGAACATCGGCGCCCGCATCATCGCCACATACGAGTCGTTAGCTCATCAGCGCGGAGCGCTCGTCGACGTCGCGGCGCTTCGTTCATCGCTACCTGACATCGACCGCTCCGAGTTCAACGCCGCGATCCTCGAATTGCAGGACCGCCCGGGTGTCAGTCTGATCCCTCAGGACGACCGGGCCCGTCTCAGCGAGACCGACCGAGCTGCGGCCGTTGTGGTCGGCACACAACCGTGCCACCTGTTCGCAGTCGAGGAGGACTGATGGACAACGACATTCGCGAGGCACTCGAGTCGATCCGACTCGACTGGGCCGACACCCCCGACGACGTGTGGGGCACGTCGGGCACCTACCACGTCGCCGGCTTGCACGAGCAGGTCGCCGACGAGACGATGCGCAGCTTCGCCGACGCTGCGCGGTCGGAGTCAGCCAGCCCCATCGGCGTGGTGATCCGCGGCGTAGCGGGCTCGGGCAAGACGCACCTTCTCGGACAGATCCGTCAGCGCGTGCAGGAGCGGGGCGGCTACTTCTTCTTGGTGAGATTGCTCGACGGCAGCGACTTCTGGAAGTCGGTCACGGTCGCGGTGCTCGAGAGTCTCAATCGCCCCAGCCCGACACATCCGACCCAGCTCGCACAACTTCTCGACCGCCTTGCCCTTGAAGCCGACGTGTCGGAGTCGACGCGTGCAGCAGTCGTCGGTGAGGCGACGCTCACCGTTTCTGCACTCGAAGAGTTCGTGGCGGGCGTGTATCGAAACCACCCCCATCGCCGACGGTCGCAGCACATCTTGCGCGCGCTGGTACTGACAGCGTCACAGGACTACGACGCCAGAGACCTCGGCGAGGCGTTTCTACACCTAGACGTCGACGACGCAGACGAGTTGGCCGAGTGGGGTATCCGCAACGCGACGCTCGGCTACCAAGAGATGGTCCAAAATATCTCCCGCATCGTCGCGTTCGATGCCGCAGCAGTACTGGGCGTCGACCAGATCGACACGCTCATCGAAGCGGGATGGTCGGCCGCCGCGGACGAGAACTCAGTGGTCAATCAGGTGGCTCACGGTTTGATGGCGTTGCGCGAGAACATGAGTCGGACGGCAACCGTTGTCTCGTGCATCACGGCGGCCTGGGAACATCTGGAGAGTAGGGTGATGCGCTCCGCAGTCGAGCGCTTCCGAAAGCCACCAATGCTGCAGCGGCCGCCGTCGGATGACTTCGCGCGCGAGCTCCTCGCCAAACGTTTCGCACCCGGCTTCGCCCAGATCGACTTCACGCCACCCCAACCACATTGGCCTGTCGACGACGTAGCGCTCGCCGATGCACAGCGATACACCCCGCGCGAACTCATGATGGCCGTCGACCGGCAGGTTGCGGCGATGCTGCGCAGCGGCACGTTCACATCGATCACGACGTTGAACGACACCCACACGCCGACACGCCCGGCCAGCGACAACGCTCGTGAACAGTCGAACGACGTCCCCTCCGTGAGCGAATCGCATTCGGCGACAACAGATGTCGACGCAATCGAAAAGCGGTATCGTGAGTTGATCGAGCAAGCCAACCCCGCCGCCGCCCTTGACCACGCCACAGAGGATGTCGTCGTCCCCGATTTGCTGCAGGCCGGACTCGGCGCGTGGATCGAAGCCCTCCCCAGCGGGGCCGGCAACTGGCATCAGGACCCCAAGCCTGGCGCAAAAGCCTTGCTGCACGGGCGAATCAGTCATGTCATCGACGCCGCGACAGAGTCCGAAGAATCGTGGAGCTTCCGCGCGCTTGCCGCCACACACCCCCGCGCGGTCCAGTCCCGCCTCACCAACGCCAACATCGCCTCGGGACTCAGCCTCGGCGAGGTCGAGCGCACCCTGGTGGTGCTCAGGCGCCAGCCGTGGCCCACCGGACCCAAAACCGCACAGTTGGTCGACGAACTGCATCGTCGTGGCGGTCGAGCGATCGCCTGGACAGACGACGACATCCGACGACTCATGGCATTGGCGCAGTTGCGTTCCGAGCGACCAGCGCAGTTGCACGACTGGATCGTCGATCGTGCACCGGCAGCCGAGATCGGCTTTCTTGCAGAGGTTCTCGCACCCGGTTTGACCAAGGCCCTCGCCACGGAAGTCGATACGCCGCAGGTGAAGACGCCGCAGAGTGCATCATCGGGAGCCCACGCAGCCGAGCCCGACGCCGCTTCCTCCGCGGTAACGATCACGCCTGACGAGGCGAGTCCTGTTGCCGCCGAGTCCCGTTCGTCCGGTGAACCACACGCAGTCGACGTGCTGCCGATCGGTGTTCGATCAGTCGACGGCGAACCTGTTGAGGCGCCGCTGGAATCGCTCCGCAAGCACGCCGCCATCTTCGCGGGTTCCGGCTCCGGGAAGACCGTTCTCATTCGACGCATCGTCGAAGAGGCAGCCCTGCAAGGTGTTTCGTCGATAGTCCTGGACATCAACAACGACCTCGCACGACTCGGGATGCCCTGGCCTGAAGGCACGCGAGAATGGAGTCCAACCGACCGCGCCGCGGCCGACCGCTATTTCGCCGACACAGAGGTTGTTGTGTTCACCCCCGGACGGCGCTCCGGTCGACCGTTGAGCTTTCGTCCGCTGCCCGAGTTCGCCTCGCTGGAAGCCGATACCGACGAGTTCTTCGCAGCCGTCGACTCTGCCGTCGGCGCGCTCCTCCCCAAGGCGCGCCCCACCGAACGCGGCGCGCGCGCATCACGCTACGAGGCGGTGTTGCGACAGGCGATGGTGTACTTCGGTCGTCGCGGCGGTGGAAGTCTGCCGTCCTTCGTCGCCTTGCTGTCCGAACTACCCGACGGGGTGAGCACCCTCGCCGACGCACCTCGCCTCGCGATCGATCTGGCCGAGAATCTGAAAGCGTCGATGGCCAACGACCCCTTGTTGGACGAAGCCGCGACGCCCGCCGACCCGGGTGTGCTGCTCACCCCATCGCCGGGCTATCGCGCTCGCGTGTCGGTCATCAACCTCGCGGGACTCGGAAGCGAGTCGCGCGTCGCGAACTTCGTCGGACAACTGCAAATGTCATTGTTCGCCTGGATCAAGAAGCACCCTGCCTCAGATCGGCCGCTCGGCGGCATCTTGGTGATGGATGAGGCGCAGAACTACGCACCATCGCAGCGCGTCACGACCGCAACGGAGAGCACGTTGGCACTGGCTTCGCAGGCGCGCAAGTACGGGTTGGGGTTGATCTTCGCGACACAGGCCCCGAAGGGAATCCACGGCCGCGTGAGCGGCAACGCGTCAACTCAGCTCTTCGGAAGACTGCACCACCCGAACCAGATCGAAGCTGCCAAGGAGTTGGCAAACAGCAAGGGAAGTCCGATCCCCGACGTCGGCCGACTATCGACCGGAACGTTCTACACCGCGGTCGACGGCGGCCGTTTCGTCAAAGTCGACACCCCGCTGTGTCTGAGTTACCACCCGAAGAGTCCGCCCACCGAGGACGAGGTGATCGCCATCGCGCGAGCGTCACTGGACTAGGACCTCACGAGGATCTGCCGAGTCCGCGGTGGCGCGGCCCTCCAATGCCACCCACCACCGCGCGCGGCGTGCAATCGTGAGACATGGACACCACGCGACTCCCAGCCCTCGTCGACGAACTCATCGCCACGGCGCGCGACGCGCACAGTCGCCGCGCCGGGCACACGCTGCACGGCAACTCCGCCCGGCATCTGCGTCAAACCGTCATCGCATTGGCGGCCTCCACCGAACTCGGCGAGCACCAGAGTCCCGGCGAAGCGACGCTTCAGGTGCTCCGCGGCGACGTGACGCTCACCGCGGGCGACGACGAGTGGCACGGCGTGGCCGGTGACCTCATCACCATTCCCGACGCCCGACACAATCTCCGCGCCAACGAGGACTCTGCGGTACTTCTCACCGTGCTGGCGAACTAGTCTCCGAACGTCGTGTCGACAGCCATCGCCACCACCATCGCAGCATCCCGACGAAGACGATCACCCAGATCAGCAGCGCCAGCCACGCCTCCCAGGTACCCATGGTCTTGATCCACGGAACCTGCCAGGCGATTCCCAACTGTCTGCTCGCCACCCCCCACATGCCGATGGGGAACACGATCGACCACAACGCGGTGCGAAATCCCGAATGCGTACCCGGCCTACGCGCGTGCCAGATCATCAGCACGATCAACAGGGGAATCAGCCACGTGCCGAAGATCCAGGCCATCAGACACAACGTCCCGACCACATCGTGCGTGACGAGTCGTTGCGCCGAGCCCGTCCCTATGACCTCGGCCCCCGCGAGCACGGAGATCGCGCCGGCGCCCATGAGCACCCAGTACGGCGCCACTTCGTCGTCGTGTGAGAGTCCGACGATGATCAACCGTGCGACGACCAACACAGCCATCACGATCAGGATCAGCACGCCGATCCCCCACCACAACGCAGCGACCTCGGCGTACCACTTGACCCGCTTGGCCGCGGCCAGCGCGCCGAAGGCAACCGCGACCGCCTGTGTCCCGACCACCATCAGAAACCAGGTGCCGTTGACGTGTGTCCACGGCAACGGGGTCGTCGGCGCCGGGGGATGCTCCCGTGACTGTGCGGCGCTGAAGAACGCGGCGATCACCGCCGTGTAGCCGAGTATCACCCACGACACGAGCGCGACGACAGCACATGTGACTGCGGCCCAGGTACTTCCCGCCGCCAACGCTCTCGCCGCGAGCACCCCACTCGCCGCAGTGAAGGCCAACACGGTGAACCCGTCGTTCGCGATCTCACGCCGCACCTCGTCGACCACGCCTGCACCAGTGAACCAACCGGCAATGGTGAACACGATCAACGCGACATATCCGACGACTGCCGCAAAGAAGAGAATCGCCGAAATGAGATCGGCCAGATCCGAGTATGTGCCACTACCGAGTGTCGCCGCATTGTGGATTGCTGTCGACACAATGCCGGTCGCCATGACGAAAGTGAACTGCCCAAGGCTCGCATGCGGCACGCGTCGTCGAAGCCGGGTGGGCGAATCGGGCGATACCGCACGCGAAACGTTCACACTGACCGACCCTTTCACGTTGTGTCACAAGGACCTACACATTGCGAATGTCTATACCCAATCGAAACACGCGGAGCACTCGGCGATAACGTCCGGCCGGGCGTCGACGCCTCCGCCGAGCCGCCTCGGATCTGCGACGACGAAACCGCACACCCCGAGCATTTCATCCGTATGGTGAATTCATGGCCCGATCTACTGCAGTTCAGGGCGATGCAGCCAAAGCCCTACTCGATATCGGCAAATTCTTCACCCGCTGGGACGAAACCTCTGACGGGAGAGTCGCTTTCCGCGAGGGAGGCCGTGCTGGCGATGTCTTCTACCGCGATCGGTGGAACCACGACAAGATCGTGCGATCGACCCATGGCGTCAACTGCACCGGGTCGTGCTCATGGAAGGTGTACGTCAAAGACGGCATCATCACGTGGGAGACGCAGGAAACCGACTATCCGTCGGTGGGTCCCGACCGGCCGGAATACGAGCCCCGCGGCTGCCCACGTGGTGCGGCATTCTCCTGGTACACGTACTCGCCGACGCGGGTTCGATACCCGTACGCACGCGGGGTGCTCGTCGAAATGTACCGGGCCGCCAAGGAAAAGACCGGCGATCCCGTGCTGGCGTGGGCCGACGTCGTCGGAGATCCGTTGCGCCGCAGGTCATACCAGCAGGCTCGTGGTAAGGGCGGCCTCGTCCGCGTGAGTTGGGACGAGGCCATCGAGATGGCGGCGGCTGCCCATGTGCACACCATCAAGACCTACGGCCCCGACCGCTGCTCCGGTTTCTCACCGATCCCCGCGATGTCGATGGTGTCGCATTGCGTGGGGACGCGCTTCATCCAGTTGATCGGCGGGGTGATGACGTCGTTCTATGACTGGTACGCCGATCTGCCCGTCGCGAGCCCACAGGTCTTCGGCGATCAGACCGACGTCCCTGAGTCCGGTGACTGGTGGGACGCGTCGTATCTGATGATGTGGGGCTCCAATGTCCCGGTCACCCGAACTCCTGACGCGCATTGGATGGCAGAGGTGCGCTATCGCGGCACCAAAATCGTATCGGTCAGCCCCGACTACGCCGACAACACCAAATTCGCCGACGAATGGCTACCGGCACAAGCAGGTACCGACGCCGCGCTGGCCATGGCGATGGGGCACGTCATCCTCTCGGAATACTTCGTCGCGAACACCACCGAGTTCTTCGACGAGTACGTGCGCTCCTACTCCGACCTTCCCTTTCTGGTGCACGTCGAGCAACACGAAAACGGCCTCGTCGCAGGCAAGTTCCTGACCGCGGATGAGTTGGCGGGGGCCGATGACAACGACTCCGACGCCGTGTGGAAAACCGTGGTACTCGACGAGCAGACCGGAGCAGCCACGGTTCCCAACGGCTCGCTGGGCTTTCGCCGCTCCGCCGCAGGCGAGGGCAGATGGAACCTCGACCTCGAAGCAATCACCCCGGCGCTGACCCTTTTCGGTCGCGACGACGCGCAACTGGTCGAGATCGCTTTGCCGGCCTTCGACTCCCCGGATGGCAGCGGTTCGGTGCTACGCCGAGGTGTGCCGACGACCGTCATCGACGGCCATCAGGTCACCACGGTCTTCGACCTCATGCTCGCGCAGTACGGGGTGCATCGTGACGGCATGCCCGGCGAATGGCCGTCCGGCTACGACGACGCGTCGACCCCCTACACGCCTGCCTGGCAGGCGGAGATCACCAGCGTGCCTGCGGAGGCAGCGATCCGGGTTGCGCGCGAATTCGCCACCAATGCAGTCGATTCGGGCGGACGATCGATGATCATCATGGGAGCCGGGATCTGCCAGTGGTTCCACGGCGACGCCACCTATCGGGCCATCCTCTCGCTGTTGATCCTCACCGGCTGCATGGGGCGAAACGGCGGGGGTTGGGCGCATTACGTGGGACAGGAGAAATGCCGCCCGATCACGGGATGGATGTCATTGGCCAACGGACTCGACTGGAGCCGACCGCCTCGCACCATGACCGGCACGTCGTACTGGTACATGCACACCGACCAGTGGCGCAACGACGGCTACTCGGCGACGTCACTGGCATCTCCGCTGTCGCGCGGCACGCTCGACCACGAACACACCGCCGACGCCATCGCGCAATCGGCACGGCTCGGCTGGATGCCGTTCTATCCGCAGTTCGACCGCAATCCTCTCGACGTCGCCGATGAGGCCCGCGACGCGGTCGACCGTGGCGATGCGGAATCCGCGTCGAGCTATGTGGCACAACATCTTTCCGACGGCTCACTGACACCTGCGATCAACGACGTCGACGCTCAGGTGAACTGGCCACGCACGCTGGTTCTGTGGCGATCGAACCTGATGGGGTCGTCGGCGAAGGGTAATGAGTACTTCCTGCGACATCTCCTCGGCACCCACAACAACGTGATGGGTGCCGAATCTCCGGATACCCCACGCCCCAACGATGTTCGGTGGCACGAGAATGCGCCGGAGGGCAAACTCGATCTCCTCCTGTCGGCAGATTTCCGGATGACGTCGACGACCCTTCTTTCCGACATCGTCCTACCCGCAGCAACGTGGTACGAGAAGAACGACCTGTCGTCGACCGACATGCATCCCTTCGTCCATGCCTTCTCTCCCGCCATCGACCCGCCGTGGGAGGCCAAGACCGATTTCGATCTCTTCCACCTGCTCGCAGTCGAACTGTCCGAGCAGGCGAAGACTCACCTCGGTGTGCGCCACGATCTCGTCGCCACTCCGATGCAACACGACACCCCCGGCGAGACCGCGCAACCCAAGGGCAGCGTCGACGACTGGGCGATGTCGGCATCCCCCGGTCGGCCGGGTGTCAACATGCCGTCGTTCACGGTGGTCGAACGCGACTACACCGCGATCGCCGAGAAACTTGCATCGGTAGGGCCGCTGGCCGACACACTCGGCTTCGCCAACAAGGGCGTCACCTTCGACATCGCAGAGCAGTCACGGCGCCTCGCGGATCGCAACGGGGTCATGCTCGGGGGTGCCGGCGACGGCAGGCCCGCAATCGACACGGATGCCAAGATGGCCGATGCGATCCTGATGTTCTCCGGTACCACCAACGGGGCTCTGGCCGTCAACGGCTTCGAGAAGCTCCAGAAGCGCGTCGGCACGACGCTCGTCGAACTGGCCGAGGGCAACGCCGACAAGCAGATCAGCTTCGCCGACACCCAGCAGGGCCCGGTCCCGGTGTTCACCTCGTCGGAATGGTCGGGATCTGAGAAAGGCGGCAGACGCTATGCCCCGTTCACGGTGAACATAGAGCGGCTCAAGCCGTTTCACACGCTGACCGGGCGTATGCACTTCTATCTCGACCACGACTGGATGATCGACCTCGGTGAGTCGCTACCCGTGTACCGCCCGCCCTTGGACATGCACCGATTGTTCGGTGAGCCCAGGCTCGGGCCGGACGGGGAGCAGCAAATCACCGTGCGATACCTGACGCCCCACTCGAAGTGGTCCATTCATTCGGAGTACCAGGACAACCTCTTGATGCTGTCACTGTCCCGTGGCGGTCCAACCGCGTGGCTGAGCCCGTCGGATGCCGCAGCCATCGACGTGCACGACAACGAGTGGATCGAATGCGTCAACGCCAACGGCGTCGTGGTGTGCAGGGCTATTGTCAGCCATCGGATGCCCGCCGGTGTGGTCTACGTTCATCACGCGCAGGAGCGCACGATCGACGTCCCGAAATCGGAGGCGACGGGTCGTCGCGGCGGAATGCACAACTCCGCCACCCGACTTCTGGTCAAACCCACTCACCTGATCGGCGGCTACGCCCAATTGTCCTACGCATTCAACTATTTCGGCCCCGCGGGAAATCAGCGTGACATGGTGTCGACGATACGCAAGCGCAGCCAGGAGGTGACGTACTGATGCGGGTCATGGCACAGGTCGGCATGGTGATGAACCTCGACAAATGCATCGGCTGCCACACCTGTTCTGTCACGTGCAAACAGGCGTGGACCAATCGGGCGGGCACCGAGTACGTCTGGTTCAACAACGTCGAAACGCGTCCGGGACAAGGCTATCCGCGACGCTACGAGGATCAGGAGAAGTGGCGCGGCGGCTGGCATCTGAACAACAAGGGAAAGCTGCGGCTGCGCACAGGCGGCCGGATGCAGAAGTTGTTGACGCTCTTCGCGAGTCCCGTTCAGCCCACCATCTACGACTACTACGAGCCCTGGACCTACGACTACCAGATGCTCATCGACGCCCCGCTTGGCGACGATTTCCCTGTTGCGCGGCCGAAATCGCTGCTCACCGGTGACGACACGAAGGTCACATGGTCGGCGAACTGGGACGACGACCTCGGTGGCGCACCGGAATTGGGCGCGCTCGATCCGATCGTCGAGAAGCTGCGTCGTGAATCAGAAGACGCCGTCAAGTTCAGCTTCGAGCAGACGTTCATGTTCTATCTGCCCCGCATCTGCGAGCACTGCCTGAATCCCTCATGCATGGCGTCGTGCCCGTCCGGGGCGATCTACAAGCGCAGCGAGGACGGTATCGTCCTCGTCGACCAGGACCGGTGTCGCGGGTGGCGCCAATGCATCACCGGCTGCCCGTACAAAAAGATCTACTTCAACCATCGAACGGGCAAGGCCGAGAAGTGCACGCTCTGCTACCCGCGTATCGAGGTCGGGCAGCCGACCGTCTGCTCCGAGACCTGCGTCGGCAGACTCCGATACCTCGGACTGTTTCTCTACGACGTCGACGCTGTCACCGAAGCCGCCTCCACACCAGACGACACCGACCTCTACGAAGCCCAGCTCAACCTGCTCCTCGACCCCAACGACCCCGACGTGATCGCCGGGGCGCGGGCTGAAGGCATTCCCGAGGACTGGCTCGATGCGGCACGTCGATCGCCAATTTATGCGCTGGCCAAGGAGTTCCGCGTCGCGCTGCCGCTGCATCCGGAGTACCGCACCATGCCAATGGTCTGGTACGTGCCGCCGTTGTCGCCGATCGTCGACCTACTCAGCGGCCAGGGCCACGACGCTGAGGACGCGGGCACCCTGTTCGGTGCGATCGACGCATTGCGAATCCCCGTCGAGTACCTCGCCGAACTGTTCAGTGCGGGCGACACCTCGGTAATAGACGGCGTCCTGCGCAAACTCGCGGCGATGCGCGCCTACATGCGCGACATCACACTCGGCCGCGAACCCGACCCCGACATCCCCGCCTCTGTCGGCATGTCCGAAGAGCAGGTCTACGAGATGTACCGCTTGATGGCGATCGCCAAATACGAAGAGCGGTATGTGATTCCGACGGCCCATCTCGAGCAGGCCGAACAGCTCGACGAGATGGCGTGCTCCCTCGACTACGAGGACGGGCCCGGCATGTACGAGTCCGGCCCCTTCGGTGAAGCGAGCGGAACCCCGACCCCGGTGTCGGTGGAGACCTTTCACGCGCTCAAGCAACGCCAGACGACCGACACCGCGACCAGCTCACATCGCCTCGCGAATCGCACGAATCTGCTGAACTGGGACGGTAACGGTTCGCCCGAAGGGCTGTTCCCCGACCGCCGCGCGTCCGACGACACCGGCGACTCGAAGGCGTCGTCGTGAGGTGGCCTCGCCGCACGACTGCGGCCGATCATCGCGTGACGTGGCAGGTCTCCTCATGGTGTCTGAGTTACCCCGACGATCAGTTCATCGACCGAAGCTCACTGCTGCGCAGAGCATTATGCGAACAGCCCGATCACTCATCCACTCGTGAGCTACTGACCTTCGTCGACCATATCGAGTCCACGCCGCTCCCCACCTTGGTCGACGACTACGTCGACACATTCGACCTGTCACGCAAGCACACGCTGTATCTCTCGTACTGGACCGATGGCGACACCCGACGGCGTGGAGCCGCACTCGGCGAGTTCAAAGCGCTCTATCGGAGCAGCGGCTTTGTCGTCGACCTCCACGGCGAGTTGCCCGACCACCTGCCGATCGTCCTGGAGTTCGCGGCGCGTGTCGACGCTGACGCGGGACAAGAGATGCTGGAGAAGTATCGCCCAGCGCTCGAGTTGATCCGATTCGCGTTGCGCGACCGTCGATCTCCGTACACCGCTGTGCTCACGGCGATCTGCTCGACGCTGCCCGGTGAATCGCCGGTAGACCGACAGGCTGCGCGCGCGATGACGCCGGCGCTCGGCGTCGAGGCCGTTGGCCTCGAGCCCTACGATTCGCGCCTACTGCCGCTGACTGCGACACCTGCGAGGGGTGAGCCGTGATGGACGTCTTCCTGTGGGGCGTACTGCCTTATCTCGTACTGCTCATACTCATCGGCGGCACGATCTGGCGCTACCGCTACGACAAGTTCGGGTGGACCACACGATCATCGGAGCTCTACGAGTCGCGGCTACTGCGGATTGCCTCGCCGATGTTCCACTACGGAATCCTCGTGGTCATCGTCGGACACGCGGTCGGTCTGGTCATCCCACAGTCCTGGACCGACGCACTCGGCGTCTCCGAGACGATGTACCACTGGGGCGCAGGCTTTTTCGGTCTCCTCGCCGCGGCAGCGACTCTGCTCGGCGTCGGCCTGCTCATCTATCGACGTCGCACCACCGGCCCGGTGTTCATGGCGACGACCCGCAACGACAAGCTGATGTATCTGGTCTTGGTATGCGCGCTGATCGCGGGAACCTACATCACAGTTGTCGGTGCAGTCGATCCCAGTGGACCCGGGGTCAACTATCGCCAGACTGTCTCGCCGTGGTTTCGGTCGATCTTCGTGCTGCAACCCGACATTCGCGCAATGGAGGCAGCACCGCTGCGCTTCCATGTGCACGTCCTGATCGGTCTGACCCTGTTCGCACTCGTCCCGTTCACCCGTCTCGTGCACATGTTCACCGCTCCGGTGCACTACCTGTTCCGGCCGTACATCGTGTACCGCAGTCGCGACCGACTGCCCACCCCAGGTGACCGCACGTCACGCCGAGGCTGGGAACCGGTGGGAGTCAGGGATCGTGACCGGTGAGCTACGCTCCACTCGCCTGCGCTATGACCGGCAACACCTGGCTGAGAGGTTCGCACGTGACCACATCGTCTCATCGACGTCGTTCCCGAACCCGCCTGCTGACGACGGCTGTCGCCGCGGTCGCCGCGTGTATCTCGCTTGCCGCGAACTCCGCAGGTATCGCGTCGGCCGCCCCGCAGCAACAGCTCGCCGACTACATCTCCGATGCCTCGCCCACCCCGGCCCGCGCCGAGACCTTCCTGCTCAACGGCGAGAGTCGCTGGCTCATCCCCACCGGCAACGGGCCGAAGCAGACTACGTTCCCCGCGGCTTTCGCGCACAGCCTGTCGAACCCCAACGTGGCGCCCGCCGGTGCGAATGACTGGTCGTGCAAACCCCAGGCCGGCCGCAATCCCGTCGTGCTGGTCCACGGAACGTGGGAGAACGCCTACAGCAACTGGTCGATGATCTCCCCCGCGCTCCGGCAGGCAGGCTTCTGCGTCTACGCACTCGACTACGGAATACAGCCGCCCTCTCAAGGCGGTGGCGTAGCAGCGGCATTCCCCGGCGTGTACGGCACCGGCGACATCGTGAAATCGGCAAACCAGATCAAGACCTTCGTCGACAAGGTCCTCGCGTCGACCGGCGCAGCCAAAGTCAGCATGGTCGGCCACTCGATGGGCGGCATCTCGACCCGCCAGTACCTGCGATTCGACGGCGGCGCGGCCAAGGTCGCCAATGTCGTGACTCTCGGTGCAACCAACAACGGCACAACACTCAATGGCATCGGCGCACTCGGACGTACCATCAACGATCTCGGTGTCGACATCCTGGGACCCCTCGCACTCGGCGTCGGGGTCTCGGGCACCCAGCAGATCTACAACTCGCCATTTCTGAAGACACTCAACAGCGGCGGTGTCTACGCCCTCGGCGACATCCGATACACGATCGTCGGCACCCGCTACGACGAGGTCACCACCCCCTACTCCAGCACGTTCTTCCCCACGGGCACCAAGAACACCCGCAACATCACGCTGCAGGACGGCTGCCCCCAGGACACGTCCGATCATTTCTCGATGAGCTATTCGCCCCGCGCGACGTCGATCGTCTTGCGTGCCCTCGGGGCCGACGTCCCACTCGTCTGCGCACCGAATGCGTGGCTCGTCGGCTAGCGAGACGAGGTCGCCCCAGACGAGGGTGCTGCTGTCGGCACCTGAGTAGTCGGCCGCGGTGACTGCTCCGCCTTCGGCCTCGGCTCGCTCATCGTCATCCCGAAGACGATCGCCGACACGACGATCGCGGCCCCGCCGATGACCACCGATCCAGCGACGGCACCGGCTGTCGCACCCGACATGAGCCCCGGCAAACATCCGACGATACCTGCGGTCAGCCCGATAAGACAGCCGAGAACACCACCGAGAATCGTGCCAACCGACGTTCCGATGGCCATTCCGAGTGACAATTCAGTCCCCATCCGAGTGATCGCCTTATCCAGTTTGTCGGCGCGCGCGTCCGCGTCCGACGTCGCCGACGTTGGCGGCGTCGATGTGACCACAACCGTCGTCTCGGCTGCGCGGTGCGGCGCGAGCGACGTCGCACGAGAAATCGACGACCGGTTGACGTGCAGTCGCGCCACGCTGCTGTGAAGTTCGACGCCGAGCTTGTAAATATCTTGCGCCACTTCATATTTCAGTGGCGCACTGGCGGCCACCTTGCCGTTCCGGTCGACGATCTGAATCTGATCACCTGCCACTCGCAGAGCACCGGAACCAACCGTCAGCACCACATCGTCGCCCTTCACCGCGGTGTGGAAATCTATCCGATTCGACGCCGGAGGCGGCGACGCGTCGCCCTGTGCCCCGCCACCGACGATCCCGGCAACGACAGAGACCACCGTCGCCAAAGCGACCGACAATAAGAACACGAACAGCTTTCCTGACCGCGCGGTCAGAAACTCCCCCGAGCTTCGTACGCCATGCTTTTTCATTTTATTCTCCCCCGAAAGCGCTACTTGGATTCTGTGGTCTGCGGCTTTCGGCAATGGATCGTACGCCAGAACTAATCAATTCGCGCTTTCGTGTTCGCCATCACGCGGTACCCACCAAAGGCGTTCCACTAATCCGCAGACGCTCGCAGATACGGCAAACGGCTTGCGACTTTCATCAATTATTAAATCCACATCGATGGCCGCTCACGTGCGTGAATGGGTAAATCGGACACACCGTTCATGATCTGCATCACATCTATGCGACAACATTCAATGCCATACCCATTCGACATCATTAATCGCAAACTTCGGCGAATGAAAGCGATTTAGCGCCGATGATCTGCGGAAACATGCACCTTCACCGAGCGCCCCGGGTCGCCCTACTGGGCGGTCAGTGAACACCTGTAATCAAGTTGAGCTTGAGGCTCGATAGACAACCATTGGTTGTGCAACTGGCACCAGCAGGCTAGAAAAGCATCACCACACCACGGAATCCCCGAGGTGACCAATCGATGCAGAGAGCAACAATGAAGAAACAGACCAAGGGCGCAGTTGCTGCGGGGGGCGCGGCAGTTCTTCTTCTCGGCGGGCTCGGCTCGCTCGCATACTGGAACGACAGCACGGCGATCGGCGGCTCGACCATCAGTTCGGGCCAGCTCTCGATGAACAAAGACACGGGAACATGGACCGACCAGAACGGTGCCATCAATCCGACGTCATTCAAGTTCGTTCCGGGTGACACTCTCACGTACACCACGACCGTGAATATCAACGCGACCGGTGACAACCTGAAGGCGAAACTCTACGCGGATACAACGGCATTCACGTCGTCCGGATCTCTTGCCTCAGAAACAACAAAGACCATCTCGGCCAAGAAGAGCGGCGACGCATCGGCGACCGATATCACCCAGAGTGGAACGTCGCTGGCCATCAGCCCGACGGGCGGGGCGTCGGCCTACACCGTGGTGGTCACGCTCAAACTTCCGTTCGCATCTGCGACCAACGCGAGCCAGACCGACACGCTCAACCTGAACAACATCAGCCTGCACCTCGATCAGGTACAAGCACCCAACCAGTCCTGAGACTCGCGGGTTCTGCCTTTGGCAAAATCCGCTTCCGCGGCGCGCGAACTGGGGAGGGATCGCGCTGCAGGACTGACCGGGCAGAACGCACAATTGCGTTCTGCCCGGTCAGTCCCCACCCACGACCAGTCAGTATCCGATATGTAAGCGGAGAGAACGATGTCCATCACCGGTGAAACACATTCGTCACGTGTCGAATCACCTTCGACGCTCCGCCGCGACACCGACCAACCCGATTCGGACCAGGACGTCGACTCCGGCTCTGGTCCACTGGGCATGCTCAGACTGATCCTGAGCTGGCTCCTTCTGTTCGCCGCCGTCAGTCTGTTGGCGGCAGTCGTCGTCGTCCCGCGTCTCGCGGGGACCACTCCGTACACCATCATGACGTCGTCGATGCGGCCGCATATGCCACCGGGAACGCTCGTGGTGGCAAAGACCGTCGACCCCGCGACACTGCATACCGGAGACGTCATCACCTATCAGCTGCGCTCCGGTCAGCCCGACGTGGTGACCCACCGCATCGTCGGCGTCGGCCAGGACGGCCGGGGCGAGAGATTGTTCACGATGAAGGGCGACAACAACCCGACAACCGATCCCGCTCCCGCTCGCGCCGTGCAGATCAAGGGCAAGGTCTGGTACTCGGTGCCCTATATCGGGTACCTGAATCAGGTCATCACCGGTCGCCAGCACATCATCGCGGTCTACGTGGTGGCAGGGCTGCTGTTCGCCTATGCGGCACTAATGATGCTATCGGCGGCACGTGACCGGCGACGGTCTCGCAGACATCTCGGGTGTGAGACATCTTGACACACAGTGCAACCCGGGCCTCGGCGCGCCCCACACACAGACGCACTAGCGTGTCCACGCAGCGTCGGCTGCTGTGTGGATGTCTCGTCACGATGATCGTGCTCGCGTTGATGTCACTCTCGATCCGAGAATCCGGCGCCTACTGGACCACGGGCGCCGCAGCATCGGCGTCGACCATCTCTTCGGGAGCCCTGGTCCTGACCGCGGGCGGCAGCCACAACCTCGCACTGGCGGCGCTCGGCGGAACATCGCTGAGCCCCGGGAGCATGAAGACCGTCAGCGTCACCGTCGCCAACGGCGGCGACACCGCGCTGGGCTACAAACTCACCAACGTCGCGACCTCCGATGGTCATCTGACGCTGACCGCGTCGGTGATGCCCGGAACCGACGCGACGAGCTGCGACGGCTCGACCGCGACGACGCTGCCGGGTACCGCACTCACCACGGCGGGAAGCTACGTGACACTGTCAAGCGGACAGACTCAAGTGCTCTGTCTTCGTGGCACTTTGGATGCCACTGCGGTCGCGGGTTCCACCTATACCGGCTCCTACACGTTCGGGGCGATCCAACAGCAATGATCAGGACTCTTCTCTTCTCGCGTCTGCGCGCACTGTGTTCACTGGGCATGGTGCTCGGCATCTGCTCGATCTCGACGATGGCGTCGTGGAGCGATTCGGCAAGCGTGACGACCGCGGCGTTCACCGTGGGTTCCGTCGATCTTAAACTCAATGGACAGGACTCGCTGACGTGGACCGCGATGAACCAGTCCGACATGCAGCCGGGTAGTTCACGAGCTGCGAACCTCACTGTCAAGAATGCGGGAGGGTACAACCTCACCTACAGCGCCATCATTGGCCCCGTGCCCACCGGCGCAATGTACGACCACGGCGTCTTCCGTGTCTACTCGGGGGCGACCCCTGTCAATGGAAACGGCGTCGGAAAGTGTTCGGGCGGAACAGCAATCGGCACTCTCGAACCAGGCTTGAGTTCTACCGTATCGAGCACGATCCCCACGCTGCCGACACACACGGGCTACGTTCCGTGGCCGAACTGGGTGACCGGAAAGACATACCCCTGGATCGGTACGCGTGCGCTTGCCGCAGGCCAGTCGGAGACGCTGTGCGTCTGGTTCGCCGTCGACCCGGATGTGCTCTACACGGCCGACGAGAACGAAGGTGTCACCTCCACCTTCACGTTCACAGCGACGCAGGCGAACTGAGATGCGCACAATAGCAAGAGAACTCGTGCTTACCATCGGTGCAGCCCTCGGCCTCCTGTGCATCGGGTTCGCAATCGCAGCGCACGCGTTCGGGATTACACCACTGATCGTCCGCTCGGGGTCGATGGCTCCGACCCTGCCGGTCGGTTCACTGGCACTCGCCGCTCCCGTACACGGCACCGACGTGCGTCCGGGCGACGTCGTATCGATCTCTCGGCCGGACGGAAGCCGGATCACACACCGCGTGATCAGCACCGCCGCAGCGTCGCAGGTAGCGGTGACCGCCTATCTGAAGGGCGACGCCAATCAGTTCCCCGACCCGGCACCCTATGTCATCGGAGATGCACATCGGGTCGTCGTGACGATTCCGCTCGCCGGCTACGCTGCGTCGTGGATGCAGACACCTGCGGGCCGCATTCTGCTCGGCACAGCCTCGATCGCTTTGGTGTATCTGACTTTTCGACGCCGCCGGGGGTCCAGGACGGATGACCGTGGAACTACGAGAGACGGGGCCGAACCCGCGCCCGGGAACCGGGGTCCAGAGCCGCGCGTACCAGCAGCGGGTCATCGCGCACGACACACCACCGCCACGGCAGGTGTCGCGACCGCGGTGACACTGGCGCTTGCCACGCAGCAGGTCGGAGCCGCACACGCGGCGTCGCTCACCGACGTTGCGGTGATGTCCAGTTCGATCAGCATGGGCACGTTCGGCAACTCGATCCCGAATGATCGCGGCGCTGTCATCATCGCCACCGCGGGGAGCGCGTCTGGCTGCAAGATCAGTTGGACCGCACCGTCATCCGGCTTCTCGGTGCGGGTGTCGTTCCTACCGAAAGGTGTTGCAGTCCCGGCCGATCACGACCCGACACCGACGACCTACCAATCGGAATACACGCTGACCGCAGGCACCCTCAGCTACGTCGCGACCGCGCCGACAGATGTGGTCGGCACCGACACGACGGCCGCCAGCGGGCAGATCTTCACCGTCCGCACGGTGCGCACGGCGGATCAGATGGTCTCGGCGAACTTCGCGTACGGTTACGTGTACCGCGCCTCGTCAACGAGCAACTACAACTGCGGAGTGCGCTCGGTCGACGGCAACGTGAACTACACCTGGCCCGCAACGTCGTCGGGCGTGCAGAGTCTCGCGCTCAAAGCCGATGTCGCAGCGTCGACCTCGAGCACGACCAGCAGCTCCGCCGCGAGTTCGACGTCCAGCAGCGCGGCATCGAGTTCGTCGGCCGCACAGTCGAGTTCGTCGACGGCAGCACAGTCGAGCAGCAGTGGGACGTCGAGCTCGACGTCGGCTGCAGGCTCGTCGACTTCACCGTCGAGCTCATCCCTTTCGACCACCACGGTCACTTCGACGGCCATCGCCACCGGGCCAGGCGCCACGTCACCGTCGAAATCTGTGAGCGCATCGCTCACCGGAACGACACTCACTCTGACCGATACAGCCTCGGGCGCAACTGTATTCACCGACACGGTGCAGTCGGGTTCGACACTCACCTGGGACGCCACCGACGACATCCTGACCGTCCACCAGCCCGACGGCAGCAGCGTCCTGGTCAAGAAGGCCGGCGACGCGTGGCAGTCCTACGACATCGCCACCACAACTGTCGCGCCAACCACGACGCCCCCGGTCGCCACGACGTCGAGCAACCAGCCCAGCGCCGCATCGTCGACCGGAGTCACAGCTCCGTCAGCGGGCTGACTGGACGATCCGTGCGGGTTTTGTGTCGGAAACCGGCTCAAAACCCATACGGATCGCTGACACCTCTACGACGACGACCCCGTCTCCCATGGAGGGAGACGGGGTCGTGGTTTCGACCAGCTCAACCAGCGGTCACAGCTCGACGAGCGCTCACAGCTCAACCAGCAGTCTCAGCTCGACCAGCGGTCACAGCTCGTCAGCGGAGCTGGGTCACCAGCTCGACTTCTGCACGCCCGGGAGTTCGCCGGCGTGTGCCATCTCGCGCAGGCACACACGGCACAGGCCGAACTTGCGGAACACCGAGTGCGGACGACCGCAACGGTTGCACCGGGTGTAGGCCCGCACGGCGAACTTGGGCTTCTTGTTGGCCTTGTTGACCAGAGCCTTCTTTGCCATCAGTTGTCCTTCACGGAGTTGTCTTTGAACGGGAAGCCCAGCTGGCGCAGCAGCGCGCGGCCTTCCTCGTCGGTGGTGGCCGAGGTGACGACGGTGATGTCCATACCGCGCGGCCGGTCGATGTTGTCGATGTTGATCTCGTGGAACATCGACTGCTCGTTCAGGCCGAAGGTGTAGTTACCGTTGCCGTCGAACTGGCGGTCCGAGAGTCCGCGGAAGTCGCGGATACGGGGAAGCGCGATGGACACGAGGCGGTCCAGGAACTCCCACATACGGTCGCCACGAAGCGTGACGCGTGCGCCGATCGGCATGCCCTCGCGCAGCTTGAACTGGGCGATCGACTTGCGTGCGCGACGAATTTCCGGCTTCTGGCCGGTGATCAGTGCGAGGTCGGTGACCGCGCCGTTGATCAGCTTCGAGTCGCGTGCGGCGTCGCCGACACCCATGTTCACGACGACCTTGACGACGCCCGGGATCTGCATCACGTTGGCGTAGTCGAACTCGGTGTTCAGCGCGTCCTTGATCTCGGCGCGGTAGCGCTGCTTGAGACGCGGCTGGGTCTTTTCGGTGGTGGTCATATCAGATGTCCTTCCCGGTCTTGCGGGAAATCCGGACCTTCTTGCCGGTCTCCTCGTCGACGCGGTAGCCGACGCGGGTGGGATTGCCCTCGGAGTCGACGACCATCACGTTCGACACGTGGATCTTCGCTTCCTGGGTCACGATGCCGCCCGACGCCGCGCCACGCTCGTTGGCCGACGCAGCGGTGTGCTTCTTGATGCGATTGACGCCCTCGACCAGAACACGCTCTTCCTTCGGGAAGGCCTGAATGACCTTGCCCTTGGCGCCCTTGTCCTTGCCCGAGACGACGATCACGGTGTCACCCTTGTGCACCTTCATGTCAGATCACCTCCGGTGCCAGCGACACGATCTTCATGAACTTCTTCTCACGCAGCTCTCGGCCGACCGGGCCGAAGATGCGGGTACCGCGGGGGTCGCTCTCACCCTTGAGGATGACGGCGGCGTTCTCGTCGAAACGGATGTAGCTTCCGTCCTGACGACGGCGCTCCTTGGTGGTGCGCACGATGACAGCCTTGACGACCTCTCCCCGCTTGACGTTGCCGCCGGGGATGGCGTCCTTGACAGTGGCGACGATGACGTCACCAATGCCTGCGTAGCGCCGAGACGAGCCGCCCAGCACGCGGATGCACAAGATTTCCTTGGCTCCGGTGTTGTCGGCGACCCGCAGGCGAGATTCCTGCTGAATCACTCGTTAGTCTCCTTGACCTGGATGTCGTCGACGCGGCGGATCCACCGAGGTGGGCCACCGCATCTGTACGCCGGATTTCCGACCCGACGCACACGGTCTGTTACCACCGGACACACGCCTGCCTGGGGTTTTGTCCCGATCTTGCGATCGCAACGCACCACCGGGTGGGTTCGCGAGCCGATTCGCGACGCGTGGCGCGCCGCAGGCAACCCCACAAGTGTAGGCGAACGCGCAGGTCCGGGCCAAATCGCTGCCGATAGGCATGACCACGACGACCCCTTCGCCATTCTCCACAACCGTCCACGCTTTCGATACTTCTTCAATCCGCACCCATCTGCGGCGCTCAGTCACGCGAAGCACGGTCAGATCCACCGGGCACAGGGCCACCACCACCGACCGATCGCCGCGCTCGACCGCGACGGTCACCTCATGAGGAGGCACAGTGAGCACCGAGGTGAGCACGACTCATTTCACAAGCGGACACGTCACAGGCGGGCAGCCCATGTCTGCCGACGCCCAGAGCCGACCGCTCTCTCTGACCGCGGCGCAGCGCGGCATCTTCTTCGCGCAGCAACTCGACCCCGACACCCCGATGTCGGTCGCGGCCTTCGCCGAGTTCTTCGACGACGTCGACGCCGAGGTGATGGACCGAGCGGTGCAACTGACCGCACTCGAGACCGAATCGGGGCTCCTGCGCGTCGTCGACGACGAGGACGGCGAACCACGCATCGTCGTCGATCGTGATAGGGACATCAGGCTCGGGCTCGTCGACTTCTCCGACGACGACGATCCGCGTGCGCGCGCTCTCGAATGGATCGACGATCACCGGTCACGCAACGTCGACGTCTACACCGATCCGCTCCTCGAGACGCATCTGCTGCGGCTGGGTCCGACGCACTCGCTCTGGTACTGCTGGGGCCACCACATCGCGTTCGACGGCTATGCGGCGATGTTCATGATGGTCCGGGTCGCTGCCCACTACACCGCGATCACCGAGGGTCACGCCGCGCCCGCGTCGACCAGCGCGACAATGGCGCAGATTGCCGAGATCGACCGCGAGTACCACGCCTCTGACGCTTTCGCCCACGCACGCGACCACTGGCAGCAGCGCCTGCGCCCCGGTGGAGCCGACGCTCCCGAACCGACCTCCCTGTCGCCGGCGAGCGCACCGGCTGCGCCGGTTGCCGTCGTCGAGAGCACCGAACTCGACGCCGACCTCGTCGCGCACATCCGTTCGCGCGCTGCCGATCACGGGGTGCGGGCCGCGTCGGTGATCACCGCGGCGGTCGCCCTCTACCTGGCACGCCTCAACGATCGCGACGACGCCCTGCTGAGCCTTCCGGTGGCGTGCCGCGACACCGACCTGCTGCGCACCTCTGCCGGACTCACGTCGAACGTCCTACCCGTCGGCATCGAATTCGACGCCGCGACGACCGTCGCCGACGCGCTGCGGAGCATGAACTCCGACATCAAAAATGCTGTGCGACATCAGCGTTTCCGCCACGAAGAGATCACCTCCGACATCCTCGACGACTCCGACGGTAGGCGCGGGTTCTTCGGTCCGATGGTCAACGTCATGCTCTTCTTCGAGCACATCGACTTCGGTTCACTGCGTGGCGAACTGAACGTGCTGTCGACAGGTCCCGTCGAGGACGCGTCCATCAACGTCTACGACGGCTTCACCGGCGGCATGCGACTCGACCTCGAGGCGAACCCGAACGTATACACCACAGACGACATCTCGGTGCACCACAACCGAATCGTCGACTTCCTCCGACGATTCGTCGACGCCCCCACCGATACGCCCGTCGTCGACATCTCTGCCGCGACGGCGTCGGAGTTGTCGGCCATCGACGATGTCGCACGCGGCCGCAGCGTGGCCGCAACGGACTCGACGCTCATCTCGCTGCTCGACGCCGCGCTGGAGCAGGGCACCGACACGATCACCGCGCTGATCGAACCCGGCGTCGAAACCCTGGACACCGCGACGTTCACCGCACGCGCACGCAGCGCGGCGGCCGGACTTGCCGCGCGTGGGATCGGCCCCGAATCGGTTGTCGGCGTTGCTCTCCCGCGAAGTGCCGACCAGGTGGTCGCACTGCACGCCGTCATCCGTGCGGGCGCGGCGTTCCTGCCCATCGATCCCGCGGAACCCGCGCAGCGCCTCGCGCACATCCTCGACACCGCCAAGCCCGCGGTGATCGTCGCAGCACCCGGCTGGGCCGGTGCCGACACTCCGGTGGTCACCGTCGACGAGCTGATCGAGCCATCACCGTCGACAGTGCAGTTCCGCGCACCCCGCCCCGACAATCCGGCCTACGTGCTGTTCACCTCCGGCTCAACGGGTAGGCCCAAGGGCGTCGTGATCGACCACCGCGCCATCGTGAACCGTCTGCGATGGATGCAGGATCGCTACCAACTCACTTCCGACGACCGGGTGCTGCAGAAGACACCGGCGACCTTCGACGTCTCGGTGTGGGAGTTCTTTTGGCCGTTCGTCGCGGGCGCCACACTCGTCGTTGCGCGGCCCGACGGCCATCGCGATCCGTGGTATCTGCGCGATGTGATCGCCGAAGAGTCCATCACGACACTGCATTTCGTGCCGTCGATGCTGTCTGCATTCGCCGACGCGCTCGCCCTCGACGAGTCGTCGAACCCCGATGCCCTGACGTCGCTGCGACGCATCTTCACCAGCGGCGAGGCGCTCACACCCGCGACAGTTGGTGCGATCGGCGAGCTCACCACCGCGCCGGTGCACAATCTCTACGGTCCGACCGAAGCCGCCGTCGACGTGACCTATCACGACGAATGCCGCAGCGACGCAGGCGATATCCCGATCGGCCGACCCGTCGACAACACGTCGACCCACGTGCTCGACCATCACCTGATGCCGCAAGCCGTCGGTGCGATCGGTGAGCTCTACCTCGGCGGCATTCAACTCGCCCGCGGTTACGCGAGCCGTCCCGACCTGACAGCGACGCGGTTCGTGTCGGATCCGCGTCAGCCCGGCGCGCGTCTGTACCGCACCGGCGACCTGGTACGTCGACGCGCCGACGGCGAGATCGAGTACCTCGGTCGCGCCGACTCACAGATCAAGATCCGCGGCCAGCGCGTCGAGTTGGGAGAGATCGAATCGGCCCTGGCGGCGTTGTCCGGCGTCCGCAGCGCGGCCGTCATCACGTTCGACGACGCGGCCACAGGTAGCATCGAACTGGCGGGCTACGTCGCGGGCGCGGATGACCTGGACTCCCGCGACGTCCGCGCAGAGCTCACCGAACACCTTCTCCCCCATATGGTCCCATCGACCATCACGGTTCTTGCGGATCTTCCGACGACAAGCAACGGCAAGCTCGATCGCTCCGCGCTCCCGGCACCGACACACACGTCGTCGCAGAGCGAACGAATCGAGCCGGTGACAGCACTCGACGTCGCCGTCGTCGAGACGGTTACCGCGGTGCTCGGTCTGACGACTCGGGTGTCGTCGTCCGACAACCTCTTCGATCTCGGCGGTAACTCGCTGTCGGCAACCAGGGTGAGCGCACGCCTCGCACGCCGAACCGGACACCGGCTGCCGCTACGCACCGTGTTCGACGCCCCGGACCTCGCCGCCTTCAGCGCCGCACTGCGCGCAGCGGGAGTCGACGACGAACTCCATACCAGCGAGTCCGTCGATGCGATCGCAGCGTCTACCGATGGGCGCGTCGCACTGTCGCCCGCGCAGCAGCGACTCTGGTTGACCGCCCGCCTCGACCCGGATTCTGCTGTCGCCTACCACATTCCGTTCAGTGTCCATCTTGTCGGAGCTATCGACGTCAGCGCTCTGCGTGCCGCCGTGAACGACGTCGTCGCGCGGCACGAGCCGCTGCGCAGCACGGTGTCGGAGCACGACGGACACGCATTCCTCGACATCCACGCCCCCGACGACGCCGCGATAGACATGCCTCTCGACGAGGTCGCCGAGGTCAGCGAGATACAGCAACGCGCCACCGACCTCGCCTCACAGCCGTTCGACCTCACGCGCGACTTCCCCATCCGCACACGACTCCTGCGCACGTCGTCCGACGATCACACGCTGGTCGTCGTCATTCACCATCTCGCAGCGGACGGGTGGTCGCTCGCGCCGTTCGCGGCCGACCTTGCCACCGCCTACCGTGCACGCGTCGACGCGCATACACCCGACTGGGCGCCGCTACCCGTCGAGTACTCGACGGTTGCCGCAGCCCACCGTGCCGCGTTGACCACCACCGACGGCACAGACCTCGACTTCTGGCGCAGTCGTCTCGCCGGCGCTCCCGCCGAAACCGAACTGCCACTTGATCGTCCGCGCTCCGATCGCCCAGGTGTTGCCGGCAGCGTCGTGACGATCACCGTGCCGCGCGAGCGTCACCGGGCGTTGACGACACTGGCCGCCGACAACGACGCGACCCTCTTCATGGTCGTCCACGCCGCGGTCGCCACGCTGCTGCGCGGCTTCGCCCGCGCCGACGAGATCGTCGTCGGCACACCGGTATCCGGACGCGGCGATGCCGACCTCGACGCGCCGGTCGGAATGTTCGTCAATACCCTTGCACTGCCGACGGGCGTCGACAAAAATGCCTCGTTCCTCGCTGTGCTCGGCAAGATCCGCGACGCCGACCTCGACGCCTTCGACCACGCCGACATACCGTTCGATCACCTCGTGACCGAACTGAATCCGCAGCGGTCGGCCCAGGTGCATCCGTTCTTCCAGGTCTCACTCGCGGTGGACAACCGCGACGACATCACCATCGACCTACCCGGCGTGAGCGCAACGGCCTCGCCGATCGACATCGCGTCGACCAAGTTCGACCTCTCGTTCACCTTCGTCGAACACACCGACGAGCACGGGCAACCGTCCGGAATCGACGTCGAGATCGGCTACGCCACCGACCTCTTCGACGCCCCCACCGTGAGCGGTATCGGTTCGCGACTGAGCAGAATCATCACCACGGTGACCGACGACGCGACACTCGCGGTCGGCGACATCGCCGTCCTCGACCCGAGCGAGCGACTCGGACTGGTGCCGGCCGTCGGCGTGGGAACCCGCCCCGTCGAGCACTTCTCGTCGATCCTCGCGGCAGCGGTTCGCTCGGAGCCCGACCGGATCGCCGTGACCGACGGCGACACCTCACTCACCTACCGCGAACTCGACTCCGCCGCCGAGACTCTCGCGCAGTGCCTGCGCGACAACGGAGTCGGCCCAGAGGACTTCGTCGCAATTGCGCTACCCAGGAGCGCGCAGTGGGTGCGCGCGGTCTGGGCGGTCACCCGATGCGGAGCCGCATGGGTACCGATCGATCCCGCCTATCCGCACGCACGTATCGAGTTCATGCTGACCGATTCCCGTGCGCGCCTGCTGCTGACCGACGTCGACTCTCACCCGAAACTCGGCACCGCGGCCGACGGCATCACGACCATCACGCTCGACGAGATCCACCGTTCGGGCGGCGACGCCCCAGCGCCACAACGCGACAACGCACCCGACCTCTCCGTCGACCAACCCGCGTACATGATCTACACCTCGGGTACCACCGGCACACCCAAGGGCGTCGTCGTCAGCCATCGCGGCCTCGCCGACTTTGCCGCACAACAGGTGTCGCAGTTCGGCCTCACCGCCGACAGCCGCACGATGCACATGGCGTCGCCCAGCTTCGACGCCTCGGTCCTCGAACTCCTCATGGCGTTCTCCGGCGCATCGACGATGCGCATCGTCGGACCTGATCCCGTCGCCGGTCGCGAACTGACCGATCTGATGCGGTCCGCAGGCATCACCCACGCATTCCTCACGCCCTCGCTGCTGACCACCATGAATCCCGACGCCGTGCCGGATCTCGAGGTGCTGGTGATCGGCGGCGAGCATCCGAATGCCGAAGCCGTCCGTCGGTGGGCGCAGACCACGACGATCTTCAACGCCTACGGGCCGACGGAGACGACGGTCGTGGCGACGGTCTCGGATCCGATCGTCGAACACCCGACGACGTCGTACTCGCCGCGCGTCACGATCGGCAGACCCATCCGCGGCGTCTCGACCGTCGTCCTCGACGAGCGGCTCCTCCCCGTCGCACCCGGGACTACCGGCGAACTCTACGTCGCAGGCACACACCTGGCACGCGGCTACCACGGAGTGCACGGACTGACGTCGAAACGCTTCGTCGCCAATCCCTTTGGCGATCCCGGCGAGCGGATGTACCGTACCGGCGACCTAGTGCGCTGGACCGCCGATCATCGCCTCGAGTTCCGCGGCCGCGCCGACGACCAGGCCAAGGTACGTGGCCACCGCATCGAACTCGGCGAAGTCGACGCTGCGCTCACCGCACTCGACGACGTACAGGCCTCGGTGAGCATCGTCGACGGCGACGGCGCGACGGCGCGCTTGATCTCGTTCGTCGCGTTCGACGGGGTCGATGCCGACCACCACGCGCGTTCGGCGCTGCTCACCAAGCTGCGAGAACGTCTGCCGCGGCACATGATTCCCTCGGCCATCATCACAGTTCCCGAGATCCCGAGGACCCCCGCGGGCAAGATCGACCTGCGCGCGCTACCCGCCCCCGGCGACGCCGACACCGCACGCGAGTCCGTGCCCGTGGCACCGCGTTCCGACGCCGAGCGGATGATCTGCTCCGTCATCGCCGGGGTACTCGACCGACCAATCACCGACGTCGGCGTCGACGACGACTTCTTCGACCTCGGCGGCAACTCACTGCTGGCGACACAGCTGGTGGATGCACTCGCGCAGCACACCGGCTCACGCCTGGCCGTGCGCGACGTCTTCGATCATCCGACCGCTGCGGAGCTCGCGCCCCTGTGCGCAGAGGCGACACCTGCGCAACACGCTCTCCTGCACCATGATCCGACCACCGAGCTGGTCTGCGGACCTGCTCAGCGGCAGCTCTGGTTCCTCAACACGCTCGGCGCCGACGACGACGCACCCGATGCGTCGTACTCGATCGCCTTCGCACTCGACATGCGCGGCGCACTCGACGTCGACGCGCTCGCAGGTGCGCTCCGGTGGGTGATCGACCGCCACGAGCCACTGCACACCGTCTATCCCGAGCAAGACGGACTGCCGACCATGGTGGCGGCCACGAGCAGCGATCTCACGCTCGACGTGCAGGATATCTCGGCGTCGGACTGGCGGGTGACCGCAGAATCGTTGGCGCAGCGTCCGTTCGACCTCACCCGCGATCTGCCCATCCGCGTTGCGCTGCACCAGCTCAACGACGCCGCGGACCACCACAAGCTGACCGTCGTCGTGCACCACATCGCCGCCGACGGCGCGTCGATGGCGCCACTCGCGCGTGACCTCGCGGGCGCCTACGCGGATCTGTCCGACGGTCGATCACCGTCGGCAGATCCGCTCCCTCTCGACTATCGCGACTACCTGCGGTGGCAGCGTGACACGCTAGATGCCCGCCTACCGGAGCTGACCGCGTGGTGGCACGCAGAACTCGACGGTCTCGATTCCGCCCCGGTTCTGCTACCCGATGTCGCCGCGAAAGATGGAGCGGCACAACGCGGCGCCGATGTCGTCGAGGTGACCCTCGACAGCGCCGTCCGTGCGCGCCTCACCGAACTCGGTAGCTCGACGATCACCGAGTTCATGGCAATGCACGCGGTGCTCGCCGCTCTACTGCGCCACCACAGCGCCGACCAGGACGTGCACACCCGCGGCTCCGACGCCGACATCGTCATCGGAACTCCCGCCGCGGGCCGCGCCGATCCCCGTCTCGCGCAACTTGTCGGAATGTTCGTCAACTCTGTCGCACTCCGCACCCGCGTCGACGGGGCGTGGTCGGCGACCGAACTCGTCGACGAGGTGCGCCGATCTGACCTCGACGCCCTCTCGCACGCGGACATGCCGTTCGACGCCGTCGTGGCAGATCTACGTCCGTCACGGACGGGTCGTCACCCCATCTTCACCATCTCGCTGACCGTCGACGATGATCCGCTCGCCACAACGGATTCCGCGTTGCGCGGAGTGCGCACCGAGATCGAAGAAGTCGACACCGGCGCAGCACGTTTCGATCTGGAGGTGCAGTCGCGCGGCGACACGCTTCGTCTGACGTATGCGACCGACCTGTTCAGCCGTGCCCGAATCGAAGCGCTGGCAGACGATTTCGTCGAACTCGCCCACGCACTGATCGCGCACCCCGACCGCAGCGTCGACGAGCATCTCGTCGCAACCCATCAACTCGCACCACAGGCTGAGCCTGCCATCACGTCACCCGACCCGGTTCATCTCGGCGACCTACTCGAGCTCACGGCCACCCGTCACCGTGATCTCATCGCCGTTGAGGACGGCGACGTCGCGCTGACGTACGCGCGCCTCGACGAGATCTCGGCACGCTGGGCGAACGCTCTCCGGGCCGAGGGTGTCGGTCCGGAAGACGTTGTCGCCGTGGCACTCCCCCGGTCGTGGCGGTTCGTCGCCGCGCTCTGGGCAGTGCTGCGCTCGGGCGGCGTGGTGCTCCCCATCGATCCGCGATACCCCCTCGAACGCATCGAGCACATGCTCCGCGACTCCGACGTGGCAGTCGGAATCACCGACACCGACGGGGTAATCGGAAGCGCTCAGCTCGACGCGTCGTCCGACCTGCACTGGTTCGACACCGGAGCACTCGATCGCGGCAGCGCGGCACCGCCGGCCCCCGCGCCGCGTCGACCCGACGCCGCGGCCTACGTGATCTACACCTCCGGCTCGACCGGCGTGCCCAAGGGCGTCACGGTGACTCACCGGGGCATCGGCGCGTTCAGCCAGAGCCAGCGGGACCGCTACGACGTTCAGTCTGGCGATCGCACACTGCATTTCGCGTCACCCGGCTTCGACGCGACGTTCCTCGAGTTCCTCCTCGCCTTCGATGCGGGTGCGACGATGGTCATCGCGCCGCCGACCATCTTCGGCGGAGACGAACTCGTCGAGTTCCTCGACGAGCACGCCGTGTCGCACGCATTCATCACACCGGCCGCGCTCATGGCCGCGGCACCCAGCCCCCTGCCACTGCTCCGGACCCTCGGCGTCGGCGGTGAGGCGTCGCCCGCGGAACTCGTCGCCGCCTGGGCACCCGGGAGGCGTTACGTCAACTGCTACGGACCCACCGAGACCACAATCGTGGCGACGATGTCGCAGCCATTGAGTCCCGGTGAGGCGATCACAATCGGCGAGCCGGTGATCGGTTGCACTGCACAGATTCTCGACCATCGTCTCAATCCCGTGCGCGACAACGTACCGGGCGAGCTGTACCTCGCGGGGCCGGGAGTCGCGCGCGGCTACCTCGGCCGCCCGGACCTGACCGCCGCACGATTCGTCGCCGATCCACGAGCGCGTGGCGCGATCATGTATCGCACCGGCGACGTGGTGCACCGCACCACAGCTGGGTCGTTGGTGTTCGACGGACGCAGCGACAACCAGGTCAAGGTGCGCGGCTTCCGCATCGAACCGGACGAGGTGAGCAACGCCCTCACGTCACATCCTGACGTCGACGCCGCGCTGACACTCGTGCGCGGCGAAGGCGCGGACGCACGCCTGGTCGCCTACGTCACCTCGACCCCGCCCGACTCACTGTCCGACCGCGAACTCATCGCACATGTTGCTGCGAGCCTCCCGCGACAGATGGTCCCGTCGAGCGTCGTCGTTCTCGATCGATTCCCGTTGACGCCCAACGGAAAGATCGATCGTCGGGCGCTACCTGCGCCGACCGCACCGGCGACGACCGTTGCGCGAGAAGTCGGTTCGACAGCCGAGCAGCGGGTCGCCGACGCGATGGCCGACGTCCTCGGCATCGGTCGCGACAGCGTCGGCGCAGACACCGACTTCTTCGCGGCAGGCGGAACCTCGTTGCAGGCCACCGCTCTCGCGGCGAAACTGCGGACCGACGACCGAACCAGGCTTCGTGTGCGGGAAATCTTCGATCACCCGACTGTCGCCGCGCTGGCAGCACTCGTCAGCCAGGACGAGCACACAAGTGACACAAACGATTCCACCCACCATCCGCTGATTCCACAGCGCGGCAGCGTCGTTCCGGTCGCGCCGATGCAACGTCGACTGCTCTCCCTTGCCCGAACGCATCCGGCGTCGACCGACTACCTGATGCCCTTCACACTGCATCTGACGGGAACCCTTGACCGTCAGATGCTCCGCGACGCACTGGTCGATCTCGTGTCGCGGCACGCCGGCCTGCGTACCGTCTACCCCTCCGAAACAGGCGGTACGCAGGTCGGAGGTGTGCTGATCGGAGCAGACCGCGCGATCGGACATATGCAACCGCTCGGCTACAGCGACAACGACGACGCGTCGGCGTTGATCGAGCACCTGTGCACCACCCCGATCGACATCTCGGCGCAGCCGGGGATACGCGCACACCTCCTGACGCGGATCTCGCAGGGCACCACGGGTGAGCACATCCTCGTCCTCCTCATCCACCATGCCGCGGCCGACGGGGCGTCGCTGCCGATTCTGATCGACGACCTCGCCACGGCCTACTCCGAGAGGCTGGGCGGCCGTGACACCATCTGGGAGGCTTCGGCTTTCGACTATCGCGACTATGCGGCGATCGTCACCGGGGCCGACCGTCGAACTGACGCGGAGGACAATCTCGCCTACTGGACAAACCTGCTCGCCGGCGCACCCGCCGACTGCGCACCCAAGCCGACCCGAACCGCACCAACTCGGGCCGACGCACCCGAGGGTTCACCGTCACTGGCCGGTTCGGTATCGATCCCACTCGACGACGCGCTGCGCAACGCTGTGATCGACTGCGCACGAACCTATTCGACCACCCCGTTCACCCTGCTCCACGCCGGGCTCGCCACCCTCCTGCACCGACTCGGAGTGGGCGACGACGTGGTGATCGGCACGCCAGTGGCGAATCGGGACGTCCCCGAACTCGCCGATACCTCCGACACCGACCTCACCCGCGTCGTCGGAATGTTCGTCAACACCCTCGCTCTGCGCACACGGCTCGACGGCACCGAGCCCGTTCGCGATCTTCTCGCGCGGGTACGAGACGACGATCTCGATGCGCTCGACCATCGCGACGTGCCCTTCGACGACGTCGTTGCCGCGGTCAACCCCGACCGGTCGGTCGGCGGGCATCCACTCTTCGAGGTCGCACTCTCTGTCCACGACTACGGGGCAGACGTCGCGCACAGCCAGGTCGAGCTGGCGCCGGGATTACATGGGGAGATCGACGAGATCGGCTCCGCACAGGCAAAATTCGGTCTCCAGTTCACGGTGGCGCACCTGCACTCCCCCGACGCCACCCTCGAGGTGACATTCGCCGCCGACCGGTACGACGACCGCGACGCCCACGATCTCGCTGTCAGATTCCTGCGGGTGGTTCGTGCGATCACCACCGACACCAAGCGGGCTGTCGGCGATATCCGCATCACCGATCCCCTCGAGGTGGCCGACGTCGCCCCCGCGCGCGGACCGCGCAGCGGCGAACCGATGACGTTCGGCGAGATTCTCGATGACGCCGTGTCACGCAACCCCGACGGCATCGCCGCCACCGACGGCGACACCGACATCACCTACCGCGAGCTCGACGCACGAGCGCACCGACTCGCACGTCTGCTTCTGGCGAGCGGGGTCAGGGACTCTGATTCCGTGGCAGAACCTGTTGTGGCGATGGCCATTCCGCGGTCGATCGAGGCGCTCGTTGCGATCTGGGCGATCGTGCGAACCGGTGCCGCCTACGTTCCCGTCGATCCGACGTATCCGCCCGAGCGGATCGCGCACATGCTCACCGACAGTGGTGCGCAGCTCGTGGTGACCGACTCGGCAACCCGTGAGCGCATCCCGTCGTCGACCACACCGGTGATCGTCGTCGACGAGCAGCCCGTACTCGACCGGCTCGCACGGACGTCGGCAGCGCCGCTCACCGATGCCGAGGCGACCCCCGCAGGCATCGATCAGTTGGCCTACATCATCTACACCTCTGGCTCGACCGGACGCCCGAAAGGCGTTCTGGTACCACACTCCGGGTTGCGCGCGGTGCGAGATGAGTTGCAAGCGCGGATGACACCACACGTAGGCTCACGGGTTCTGCATTTCGCGTCACCGAGCTTCGACGCCTCGGTGCTCGAATTCCTGCTCGCCGCAGCGGGATCGGCGTGCCTGGTCATTGCTCCCACTGATGTCTTCGGCGGTAAACCGTTGGCGCAGTTCCTCACTCGAACCGGGGTCACCCACGCATTCATCACGCCCGCCGCGGTGGCGAGCATGTCGCCGACCGACGCCCCGACGCTGAAGTGCCTGGCAATCGGCGGCGAGGCCTATGGAGCAGATCTCGCGCGACGGTGGTCGGCGGGGCGTCGGATCATGAATGTCTACGGCCCCACCGAGACCACGGTGATCACCACCTCCAGCGACCCGCTGCGCGCACACGACGAATTGACCATGGGCACACCGAACAACGGTGTGAGCGCACTCGTCCTCGATGCGCGGCTGCATCCGGTACCCGCAGGTGTTGTGGGCGAGTTGTATCTGATCGGATCGCAGGTGACTCGCGGCTACCACCGTCGCCCCGCCCTCACGGCCACCCGGTACCTGCCGGTCCCGATGGTCGCAGGCGACGAGTTCGCGGGTCACCGCATGTACCGCACGGGAGACCTCGTCCGGTGGACGCGCGACGGGCGACTGTCCTACGTCGCACGGAGCGACGGTCAGGTACAGATCCGGGGCTTCCGCGTCGAACTCGGCGAAATCGACGACGCCCTGACCGCCGACCCGCGTGTCGATTTCGCGGTCACCGTGGTCGTTGGCCCCGACCAGCGCGACTCCACGTCGACGCAGGGCGGTTCCACGCTGCACAGCTACGTGACGCTCACCGAACGAGCCGCCTTCGTCGACAACTCGCAACGAAGCGCTCTCGGCGACGACCTGCGGGGTCTTCTGCGACAACGTCTTCCGCGCCACATGGTGCCCGCGACGGTCACGATCCTCGACGAGATCCCGCTGACCCCGGTCGGCAAGCTCGACCGCGCGGCACTCCCTGCGCCGGAGATCACACGACGCGGCCGCGCCCCGCTCCCCGGCACCGAGAAGACCATCGCGGCCATCTTCGTCGAGGTGCTCGGATTGCCGGACGATGAGATCGCGGCAGACGCAAGCTTCTTCGACCTCGGCGGAAACTCGCTACAGGCAACGACTCTCACCGATCGTCTGTCGAGCGCTCTCGGAGTCGAAATCCGCGCACATCAGGTGTTCGCGGCACCCACCGTCGCAGAACTCGCGGCCCAGATCGACCCCGCGTCACACGAGCTGGACAGCACCGAAGGCTCCCGCTCCGCCTGGGAGGTACTCATCCCGCTGCGGTCGACACCGCGCGAGTCCGCATCGGCGACTGCGCCGCTGTTCGTCGTACATCCGGCGATCGGACTCTCGTGGGCATTCGCGTCGCTTCTCCCCCACCTGGAACCCGACCGTCCCGTCTACGGACTCCAACACCCCTCGCTGTCCGGGCAACCTGCCCCGTCGTCCCTTGGCGAGCTCGCCGCCTACTACGCGGAGCAGATCCAGTCGGTTGCGCCCACCGGGCCGTACCACCTGCTCGGTTGGTCACTCGGCGGGATCATCGCCCAGGAGATCGCGGTGATCCTCCAGGGAAGCGGAGAAGAGGTCGGCGATCTGACGATCCTCGACTCGTACGTCCTCTCCGACCGCCCCGACCTCGTCACCGAACCCTCCATCGGTGAGCTCATGATCGAATTCGGCATCACCGCAACCGATTCCGTCACCGCCGATCCCACCGCATCGCCCGATGTCGACGACGCCTGGCACGCGGTGCGGGCGGCGGGCGGGATGCTCGCGGGGCTGTCGAGAGCCGAATTCGGCACGGTGCACCGCGTTTTCGAGCAGGCAGGCTCCCTCGCCAATCCGTGGCGCCCGCGAGTGTTCCACGGAGACATCACCTTCGTCTCCGCCACCAGGGCATCACAGCCGGGAGCGCGAGCCGTCGACGGATGGCGTCCCTACGTCGACGGGTACATCCGCAACATCGACGTCGACTGCACGCACGCACGAATGCTGCTGCCGGACAACGTGGCCGATTTCGCTTACGCCCTCTCGCCACCACCGCGTCGATCAGCGCGGCATCGCAGAGACGACGCCGCAACGACGTCCCATCGATGGCGCTACACCAGTCGCGTCACGCCAACCGAAGACATCAACTGAGGAGGAATCACTCATGACCAATCCGTTCGACGACGTCAATGGCGTCTTCCTGGTGCTGGTCAACCACGAGAACCAACACTCGCTGTGGCCCCAGTTCGCGCCTGTCCCCGCAGGCTGGCGTCGGGTGCACGGGCCGTCCGACCACGACGACTGCCTGCGCTACGTCGACGAGAACTGGACCGACCTACGGCCGAAGAGCCTCATCGAAGCAATGGAAGGGAGTACGCGTGCCGACCACAGGACGACACAGGATGACTGAACCCATCAACATGGCTGAACCCATCAACATGACTGGGCCCATCGACGCGGATACGCCAGACACGGCCACACGCAACGCACTCGAGATCCGCGGTGTACGAAAGGTATTCACCTCCGGCCTGCTGCGCCGCGGGCGCGCCGTGATCGCCGTGGAGGATCTCGACCTCACCATCCCGGCAGGCACCGTGCACGCGCTGCTCGGGCCCAACGGTGCGGGCAAGACCACCACCGTTCGTATGGTGGCGACCCTGCTGCGCCCCGATGCCGGCACGGTGACCGTCTCCGGGATCGACGCGCTGCGCGAACCCGACCGGGCGCGTGAAATCATCGGTGTCTCAGGGCAGTACGCCGCCGTGGACGGCACGCTCACCGGCTTCGAGAACCTGCGCATGGTGGCCCAGCTCTACGGCCATCGTCGACGCGACGCGTCGGCCCTTGCGCGCGACATGATCGCCGAACTCGGACTCGACGATGCCGCCGACCGACCGATGCGCACCTACTCGGGCGGCATGCGGCGGCGACTCGACCTCGCGGGAGCACTCATCAACCACCCGCGACTCGTCATCCTCGACGAACCGACCACCGGACTCGACCCACGCGGTCGACGCCAGATCTGGGACCTGATCGCCGCGCAGGTGGATGCGGGAACCACCGTCTTGCTGACCACCCAGTACCTCGAGGAAGCCGACACGCTTGCCGACGAGATCACCGTCATCGACCACGGACGAATCCGCGCGCAGGGTAGTGCAGACGAGCTCAAGAACTCGATCACCCCGGAAATCCTCAGTGTCGAGTTCGACGGTGAGCACACCGTCTCCGAATCCGCTGTCGTCGCACGAACATTGGCGGCGATCGGCGTCGGAAACCCGCATCGGTCGGAAACAGGGACATGGACGGTGCCGGTCGCCGACGGCGCCGCCGACATCCCGGATGCCATCCGCGCGCTCGACGCGGGAGGCACACCTGCACGCAGCGTCTCCGTCGCCGGACCGACACTCGACGACGTGTTCCTTCAGCTGACCGAGCACGCAGTCGACGACGACACGAGCGCTACGACGACGCGCCTCGACACACGGGAGCCCGCCGATGTTCACTGACACCGCAGTCCTCGTCGAGCGCAATCTGCTCACTGTGCGACGTATCCCCACCCTGCTCGTCAGCGCGACCATTCAGCCGCTGATGTTCGTGTTCCTCTTCGCCTATGTCTTCGGCGCGACCTTCGGAGGACACTCCTACCGCGAGTACCTGATGGCCGGGATCTTCACGCAGACGGTTGTTTTCAACGCGGCGTTCACCACCGTGGGACTCGCCAACGACATGTCCGACGGAATCATCGACCGGCTGCGCTCGCTGCCCATGTCACGACTGGCAGTCATCGCAGGCCGAGTGGGCTCCGACATGCTGCTCGGCCTCGTCGGACTCACGGTCATGGTAATCAGCGGCCTCGTCATCGGCTGGCGGGTCCACGGCTCGCTCGCCGACGCGGCAATCGCATTCGGGGTGATCATCGTGTTCGCGCTCGCGATGGCATGGGTCGGTGCGGTCACCGGACTGATCGCACCCAATGTCGAAGTGGCGCAAAGCATCGGATTCTTGTGGATGTTTCCGGTGACCTTCCTGTCGTCGGCCTTCATCTCCGCGGCAAGCCTGCCGGGGCCGCTTCGGACGATCGCCGAGTGGAATCCGGTGACAGCCGTCGCCACCACGAGTCGCGATCACCTCGGCAACGGCGCGCCGTCGAACTTCGTGCCACCGTCCGGGTGGGTCGCCGACCACGCGCTCGCCTACTCGATCGGCTGGAGCGTGGCGATCCTGGCGGTGTGCATGCCGTTGTCGCTGATGCTCTATCGGCGCGCGGCAAGCAGATGAGTCATCGGCCCGATGGGCGCGCCGATGTCGATCCGACACGACGCCGTATGGACCGAACCGCCACACCCGAGCTCGGGCGTGGCTACGGTGGTGGAGTGACATCGGGCCACGCAGCGACGGGAGACGACGACCGCCCCGCAGGCTCGACGTCGGAAGCCAGCACCCTTCGTGATCTGTTGACCGCCTCTTCCGGCGGCGACCGCGCTGCATTTTCTCAGCTCTACGACCTCACCAGCGCGCGCATCTACGGCCTCGCCCTGCGGGTGATCCGTGACGTGCACTACGCCGAGGAGATCGTACAGGAGTCGTACCTGCAGTACTGGCAGAAGGCCGACCAGTATCAGCCGTCGCGCGGCTCGGTGATCACGTGGATGATGACGATCGCGCACCGGCGCGCCGTCGACCGTGTCCGCACCGAAGAACTCCAGCAGCGCAAAGCCGCCGAGTACGGCGCAGGCAACGCGAGCACCCCGCACCCGATCCCGCTCGAGGTGGTCGTCGACCGCGAGGAGACCCGCACCCTGCACACGTGCCTCGATCGGCTGACAGAGCTTCAGCGCGCCAGCATCGAGATGTCGTACTTCAACGGCATGACCTACCCCGAGGTCGCCGCGGTCACGTCCACTCCGCTACCGACCATCAAATCCCGCATCCGCGACGGCCTCCGACGGCTCAAGAAGTGTCTGCACGGAGAAGCCGATGGCTGACACCGAGTGGCTCGACGACCACGTCGAGCTGTACGCCATCGACGCGCTGACGCCCGCCGAGACCGAACGCGTGCGCCGCGAACTCGACGACCTCAGCGCCGTCGAACTCCGGATCTACCTCGCCCGCATCACCGACATCCAGTCGGCCATCACCGACCTCGCGAGTGGATTCGCACTCGCCGCGCCCGCCGAACTGCGCGCGACGGTCCTCGACCGCGCATTCAGCGCCGACCCGGAATCCGTCTCCGACACCGAGCAACGGGGCGTCTCCGACACCGAGCAACGGGGCGTCTCCGACACCGAGCAACCGGGGACCGCCGAGAGTGACTCAGAGCCAGGGACCGCCGAAAGTAACTCAGAGCCGTCGGCCGTCGTCCCGATCGACCGTGCGCGCAGCAGACGCGGGCGCGCGGCACTCGCGGTCGGCGCCGCGGCGGTCGCGGTGGCCGTCGCACTCGGTGCGGGTGTACTCATCGGGCGCACCACGGCGCCGGAGCAGACACCGTCGTCGACCACCGCCCAACAGGTGTCCGACATTCTCGCCGCACCGGACGCGCGGTCGACGGTTTCGTCGCTCGCCGACAATCGGGGCACCATCACCGTCGTGAGTTCGAAGTCGGCGAACCGCGCCGTAGCCGTGGTGCGTGACCAGCGCAATCCCATCGCCGCGGACCAGACGTTCCAGTTGTGGCTGATCGGCAAAGCAGCCACGCCGGTGTCGGCGGGCCTCGTCGCGGGTACCGGCTCCGCTGCCCCGCACGTGATCGATTCGCTCGACGACTCGTCCGTGCTCGCGGTGACCATCGAGCCACAGGGTGGATCGCCTCAACCGACGACAGATATCCTGACGCAGGTCGCGCTGTAGCCGCGACGCACGGCTACGGGGTGGAGATCGCCGAGAGGGCGGCCTCGGAGAAGTCCCGAGTGATCGCAGGAGTGAACAATGCGTCGACAACACCTGATCTGGCTGACCCTTGGGCTCATGCTGGCCGCGTTCCTCGGGGCGACAGCACCCGCACAGGCGGCGCCGACGTCGAGCATCGTCAGTTCCACCGACGATTCACCCCAGCAGGTGACGCTGATGGTGCACTCGGCGTCGATGGATCGAATCGTCCCGGTCACGGTGTTGACCCCGAAGAACCGCACCCGTGCGGCACCGACGCTGTACCTGCTCAACGGTGCAGGCGGTGGCGAGGATTCGGCCACCTGGGATGCCCGCACCGACTACAAGAAGTTCTTCGCCGACAAGAACGTGTATGTCGTGACCCCGATCGGCGGTGCGTTCTCGTACTACACCGATTGGCAACGCGACGACCCGGTCCTCGGCCGCAACAAGTGGCAGACGTTCCTCACCAAAGAGCTGCCACCACTGATCGGCAAGCGCTTCCCGACCACGGGAAAGGTTGCTGCAGCGGGCATCTCGATGGCCGGGACCACGGTGTTCAACCTCGCGCTCGCTGCCCCCGGTCTGTACCGCTCGATTGCCGCGTTCAGCGGCTGCGCGCGCACCAGCGACCCGGTCGGGCAGCAATACATCCGCTTCGTCGTCGAGAACCGCGGCGGAGGCAACATGGTCAATATGTGGGGACCGCTGAACGGACCCGGCTGGCGGGCCAACGATCCCTATCTCAACGCGGCGAAGCTACGCGGCACCAGGGTCTATATGACCGCGGGCACCGGGCTTCCCGGCAAGCACGAACGCCTGTCCGATCCGTCGATCGACGGCGACGGGCTGGTACTGGCGAACCAGGCTCTGCTCGGCGGCGCGATCGAGTTCGGCATCGATCAGTGCACACGCCAGATGGCGACGCGCCTCGCTCAGCTCGGCATTCCCGCCAAGGTCAATCTGCGTCCCGCCGGAAGCCACTCATGGGGCTACTGGCAGGACGACCTGCACCAGACCTGGCCGTCTCTCGCCCGCGACATCGGGGCGTGAGACCTCACCAGCGGTCGAGGCTGGTGTAGCCGTCCTGCAGAGCGCGAGCCAGCAGGTGCGTCTTCGTCGGGGCGGGGCGACCCGCGGCCGTGTACTTCGTGCGAATGCGCGCGAGGTGGGTGCTCACGGTCGAGGCTGAAATGAACAGCGTCGCCGCGGCGTCCTCTTTTGATTCCGCACGCAGCCAGGTCAACAACACCTCGACCTCGCGGCGCGACAGCATCGGCCGACGTGCCACGGCGGCGTCATGGCCGTGGCGGTAGTCGTCCATCCGGGCGATCTGGGCGGAGCCGAATGAATTCGACGCCGCGCCGCGATCTGCGACAACAGGGGACACAGGCACGGGCGATGGCGCCCCGAGGGCACCCCCGGTCTCTGTTACTACGGTCACCGTTACGTCCTTACATCATGTCGTTACGACAGCGATCCCCAACACTCAGCAAATAGTAAGGATTAGGTCTGACATGTCGGTAGTCCCCTAAATGGGGCCTTTGTTGCATTCGCAAGAATCGGCGCCGAAAGCCGCACGCTAAATGTGTGTCCCATCGACAGATGTGGGCGCTGCAGCAGCCACATCTATCGATAAGACACACATTCAGACCGGGAGAGCAGACGGTATGCCAAACTAGAACACGTTCTTGTTTGTTCGTCGCGGCACGCTCGGGCGCTCGCTGCCAGCACGCGGCTGCCCGCGTACTTCGCTGCCCGAAGTCGCCGCCCGAATACATCGCTGCAGAAAACGTCGCCGCCCGAATACATCGCTGTCAGAAAGGGGCCTCATGTCCTCCCCGTCGACCCACACCGTCGCAGGTACCACGCTCACGATACCCGTCGAGGTCAGAGATGCGCGGTGCATCGCTGCGGGATTCACCGCCGACGCCGACGCGATGGCGAGAACCATAGCGGCGTCGGGCGCCTCTCCGCTTCGTCCGCTGCGGATACGCCCGGGCCGCGGCATGGTGATGCTGGTGTTCGTCGACTATGTCGACGGAGATCTCGGCCCGTACAACGAGTTCGGGGTGTGCCTGCTCGTCGAGAATCCGACTGCGCCCGCGTCTCCGCTCAGCGCGCTCGGCTCTGTGGTGCGCGGCGATGCGCACGCGCTGATCCATCGACTCCCCGTCGACGGTGAGTTCACCCGACAGGCTGGACGCGGGATCTGGGGCTTTCCCAAGTTTCTCGCCGATTTCGATGTCGACCACGATGGCTCGCGTAAGCGCGGCAGTGTTTCGGAGGACGGACGCCTCATCGCTGCCCTCGAGACCGCACCGGGCCTGCCGGTCCCCGCGGCTCCGGGCGACGCGGAACTCACCGCCTACTCGTGCCTCGACGGAAAGCTGCGCTCCATACCGTGGCGACTCGGATCGCTGAGCGGCGTCCGGGCCCGCATCGGCGGCGCAACCCTCACGCTCGGCGGACACCCGATCGCGGACGAACTACGCGGCCTGAAGTTGGCCCGGCACGCCGCCATCACCATGTCGGTGGGACACCTGGCCATGACGTTCGACGACGCGACCGATCTCTGAGATTCGGCCTGCCGGCAGCTCACCGATCGCACCGCGCACGCGTCGTCGACCCGACTGTTCCTAGACTGGCGTCATCAGCCCCAAAGGCCGAAAAGCCCAAAGCCGAAAAGCACAGAAGCCGAAAGGCGTGACGCCATGAGCAACCTCGAAGCACATCCGGCCGAAATCGACTGTCAGACCGAGGTCGAGAACGCCGACCCCGATCACGACGGATCGCTGCGGGTCGAGGTGCTCACCGCGCGCGACGTACCGCTCGGCGGCCCGCGTGCCATGACTGTCCACCGCACCCTGCCGCAGCGGGAGCGGTCGCTGATCGGAGCGTGGTGTTTCGCCGACCATTACGGACCCGACGACGTCTCGGCCACCGGCGGCATGGATGTGCCTCCGCATCCGCACATCGGATTGCAAACGGTCAGTTGGCTTTTCACCGGTGAGATCGAGCATCGGGACACGATGGGCAATCATGCGATGGTGCGTCCGGGCGAACTGAACCTGATGACTTCGGGCCACGGCATTGCCCATACCGAGGTCTCCACTCCCGACACCACGGTCCTACACGGCGTGCAGTTGTGGGTCGCACTCCCGGCAGACGCGGCGAACACCGCTCGCTACTTCGCCCATTACGCGCCGCCGGCGATCACCGTCGGCGGCGTGACGGCACTCGTCTTTCTCGGGACGTTGCTCGGCAGCACGTCGCCGGTCGAGACGTTCACGCCGCTACTGGGCGCTGAACTGCGCATCCCGCCGGGAACCGACGTCACCCTCGACGTCGACCCCGGATTCGAACACGGATTCCTCGTCGACTCGGGACGCGTGGAGATCGTCGATTCGACGACGGGCCCGCTCGAGCGCACCGAACTCGGCTACGTCGGAGTCGGTGCCGAAACCGTCGTCCTCGCCAATCGCGGCGACGACGACGCGCGGGTCATCGTGCTCGGTGGCGCGCCGTTCGACGACGACATCATCATGTGGTGGAACTTCGTCGGCCGCACGCACGAGGAGATCGTGGCAGCGCGCGAGGAGTGGATGGCCCACAGTGAACGCTTCGGCCAGGTGCAGGGGTACACCGGCGAGGTGCAGCATCTGCCCGCGCCGACACTTCCTGGCACACGACTGCGCGCCCGGGAGAACACTCCCGGGCGCGCATAGACGGTCAGTCTGTTTCGGCCAGTCTCTATCGCTCAGTCGCCGGCCAGCAGGCGAGCGAAGTTGGCGATGCCCGCCTCCTCGCCCGCGTATATCCGCTGCTCGCCGCGATCAGCGTCCGAGGCCTGCGACGCAACCGCCCGCCGATTCGTTCCGGTGGGCATGAGCGCCACCAATTGTGTTGCGGCCCGACGGATTCGGTCGGACAGCGTTGCCGTGTCGCCGGAGGTCGACGCCCAGTCCTCCGACGCCGCGTAGACGCCGGTCGGTACGACGACGGTGCGCAGGTAGCCGAACAACGGACGCAGCGCGTGGTCGAGGACCATCGAGTGCCGGGGGCTCCCACCGGTCGCCGCGATGAGTACCGGCTTACCCTCCATCGCATCGACATCGACGAGGTCGAAGAACGACTTGAACAGGCCTGAGTACGACGCGTTGAACACCGGGGTCGCGACGATGAGCGCGTCGGCGTCCTGCACGGACCGGATGGCGTCACCGGCAGCACCGGTCGCGAAACCGGTTGCCAGCGAACGCCCGATGTCGACGGCGAGATCACGCAGATCGATGATCTGCACGTCGACATCGCCGCCCTGCGATCGCACGAGCGACGCGGCGTCGTCGGTGAGCCGGTCGACGAGCATCCTCGTCGACGACGGTTCACTGAGTCCGGCGTTGACCGCGACGAGCGTTACCGGCTTCATGCGTTCACCTGTGCTTCCTGCCCTGCAAGCTCCTCTGCGTCGCGTTCCGCGACGAGCGAGGCGTGCGTAGGAGCGTCGGGAACGTCGGCCGGGCGCCCTTCCGCGAACCCCTTGCGGAGTTCGGGGAGCACCTCGCCGAGCTCATCGAGCTGCTCGAGGACCGTCTTGAGCGGCAGGCCCGCGTGGTCGACGAGGAACAGCTGGCGCTGGTAGTCGCCGAAGGTGTCGCGGAACGAGAGCGTGCGGTCGATGAACTCCTGCGGGCTGCCGACGGTGAGCGGCGTCTCGCGACTGAAGTCCTCCAACGACGGTCCGTGCCCGTACACGGGCGCGTTGTCGAAGTAGGGACGGAACTCGTTGACGGCGTCCTGGGAGTTCTTCCTGATGAAGAACTGACCGCCGAGTCCGACGATCGCCTGGTGCGCCTTTCCGTGTCCGTAGTGCTCGTAGCGCTCCCGATAGAAATCGATCAGTCGCTTTGAGTGCTCAGCTGGCCAGAAGATGTGGTTGGCGAAGAAGCCGTCGCCGTAATAGGCGGCCTGTTCGGCGATTTCCGGGCTGCGGATCGACCCGTGCCACACGAACGGCGCGACGTCGTCGAGCGGACGCGGCGTCGAGGTAAACGACTGCAGCGGGGTGCGGAACTTGCCTTCCCAGTCGACGACGTCCTCGGTCCACAACCGGTGCAGCAGGTGGTAGTTCTCGATGGCCAGCGGGATGCCCTGACGGATGTCCTTGCCGAACCACGGGTACACCGGGCCGGTGTTGCCACGACCGAGCATCAGGTCGACGCGGCCATCGGCAAGGTGTTGCAACATGGCAAAGTCCTCAGCGATCTTGACCGGGTCGTTGGTGGTGATCAGAGTCGTCGCGGTGGAGAGGTGCAGCTTGCTTGTCTGAGCTGCGATGTAGGCGAGCGTCGTCGTCGGTGACGACGAGAAGAACGGTGGATTGTGGTGCTCGCCGATGGCATACACATCGAGGCCGATGTCCTCGGCCTTCTTCGCGATCGCCACCGACGCCTTGATGCGCTCATGTTCTGTCGGCTCGACTCCCGTCGTAGGGTCGGCCGTGATGTCGCTGACGGAAAACAGTCCGAACTGCATGTCATGCCTCCTGGAATGACGGATACGAAACCTTTCACTCGCCATAACCGGACCACGGTCCGGTTAATTCCCACGCGAGGTACCGCCCCTTGTCGACGTCAAGCGATCGGTTAGTGTGGCCTTACAATTCGTCGTCAGGAGTAGCAATGAAGCTTCGGAAGTCTCTCGCGGCAGCCATGATCGCGGGCGCCGCACTTGTCGCTGTAGCGGGCTGTTCAGGTTCGGACAGCGCCAGCGATACCGTCGCAAGCGCCACCAGCAAGGTCACCGAGGCGACGAGCCAGGCCGCCGCGGCCATCGCGGGCCTGACCAACTCCGACGCCCAGGGCATCCTCCGCAAGGCCGTCGACCCCAACACTTCGTCCGATGAGCTCGAGAAGGTCGTCGACACCAGCAACCCGGTCACCAAGACCGCGATCCAGGCGTACGCCAAGGGCGCGTCTGCAGCGGGTTACGGACCCGATGTCTACACCGTGACCGAGGTCAAGAAGACCGGCGACAACGCTGCTGATGCCAGCGTGGAGGTCAAGAGCCCGCACACGTCCAACCCCGCCAACATCACGCTCTCGTACGTAAAGGTCGACGGCGAGTGGAAGCTGTCCGGCAATGCCGTCACGCAGCTCTCGTCGATGATGGGCCAGCACGGCGGCTGATTCGCCGTCTCGGGCAACACCGATACACCCACACCGCGCCGTTCCGGATTTTCTTCTCCGGGGCGGCGCGGTGTGCGTCGGTAGACTCGTTGCGAGGAGGGCCGATGCGAACCGAACACCACACCGCGCCGATCGAACCGGCGATCACCGATCGTTACCAGCGCTGGCCACAATCGAACGTGCTCGAGTCGATGTCGCTGCCCTTACTACCGGATTCCCCGTCGGGTTCTCATACCCCCGACAGCCACTCCGGGCCGGTCACGACCCACGCGCAGCGGCCGCAACGCAATCCGGTGCCCATTGAGGGCCTTCGCGTACGGACACGAGATACATCCCGAGATACTCCGCTACCGGAGGTCGGCGACTACTGGGACCTCGCCCATCGCGAAAACGCGATACTCATGCCGACGGTGATCCCGACGGTTCATCCGGTATCGCTCGTGGGCCAGGTGCCTGCGCAGCCACGAACGTCTCCCTTGACGACGGCGTCGTTGGTGACCGCGTTGGCGGCGTTCCCGCTCATTCCGGTACTGGGCATCGGCGGGGTCGCGGGGCTCATGTCGATCGCGCTCGGTGCCGCAGGTGTTCGACAGATCCATCGACACCCGACCCGCTATCGCGGCAGCGGCCGCGCGGTCACCGGAATCATCCTCGGAACCATCGCGGCCGTGATCGGCATTCCGATCCTGCTGCTCGTGCTGGCGATCGCCGGGTTGTGACGAGCTGTGGGTCGCTCAGCCCGCGACCTGCAGGCCACCCGCAGAGGGCGGCAGGTGGCGACTGAGCCACCCGACGACCTGGTCGACAATCACGCTCTGCTCGTCGACGTCATCAAGCGAGGCAAGCGCTGGCATCGTGTGCATGATGGCCGCGTAGAACGCGGACTCGCGCGACATTCCGTACTTCTCGACGACTGTGCCGTAAGACGACAGCGCGCTACCGAGCTCGCCATAGGTGACCATGGTGCCCGACACACGGACGGCGGGCATCCACGGCGTCACCTGCGCTCGGGACTCGATGTCCTGTAGCAAATCGTTCATATGCCCGTCCCCCGAGTCGATGATGACAACACCTCAACCACTCTCCCCAGTGGACGCGGCGGCTCTGGTACCACCAAGCATTCCCTGTCGGTAACGAATTGAGAAACAGCTCGTTTGCAAATTGTGACCTATAACACATCAGAGAGAGAAGTCCAACCCTCCGCAAATGTAACTCCGGAGACAAATCTTCACCAAGGGGACCAACGATGCTGGAGTGAACTTGAGACACCGTCGTGATACTTCTCGTTACCGCCGGGCGTCCACCAGGCGGTCTTCGCCATCGAGCTCCGTCCCTGGCGACGCGACGTTCAGTTCACCTCTCCGGCGGACTTGTCCGCTTCCATCGCGTCGATGAGGCTCTTCGGACGAAGATCCGTCCAGTTCTGCTCGACATACTCCAAACACGCCGCCCGACTGTCCTCGCCGAAAACCTTTGTCCATCCGGCCGGGATGTCGGCGAACGTCGGCCAGAGCGAGTGCTGGTTCTCATCGTTCACAAGCACGAAGAAGCGTCCGTTTTCGTCGTCAAAGGGGTTTGTCATGATGAATCCTTCCAATCGTCGGCGGTCGTTCCGCCCGGTCCCTTAGTACAGCCTAATTAGTCGCCTGCCGGTCCGATCAGCTGCCCGATTCGCTCCCCGGCCAGTTGCGCTGTTGCCGGTTACTCTGCCTTCGCAGACCTTCGGCGAGGCGTGGGCCCACGACGGCGAGAGATTCCGCATCTGCCATCCCGAGATGGTGCGAGTCCACATCGACGTTGTCGATCCGACCCGTCACGTACGGGCGCCATGCCGCGGCGAGATCGGCCTCCGCCGGCCGGTCCCGAGTAGCTGTGAACAACAGCAGTTCACCGTCGAACACCCCGGCACGATGGCGGGGAACCATATCGTCGGATCGCTCGAAGCTGTCCATCACCCGTCGAACCTGGTCTCCGGTCAGCAGTCCGGTCTTCGCGATGGCGTTCCCGATGACGGTCGCGAGATCGTCCGACGTTTCGGCATACACGTCATCCGGAATGTCGAACAGTTCGCGCCACCCGCCGAGGACATCGCGCACGTTCTCTCCGAGTTCGTACTTTCCGAGGTCGTGCTGCCCAAGATCGTTGTTCACGCGGCCCCCGCGATCTTCTTCGGCTGCCCTCGGCTTCTCGTCGTCGACAGGCATCGCATCCATGATCGACAGGAATTCGACGCGCTCGCCGCTCTCCTGCAAAAGCACCGCCATCGCATGTGCGATGTAGCCGCCGAGTGACCAGCCGAGCAGACTATAAGGACCGTGGGGACGCACGGCGCGAATCTCGTCGACGTAACGGCGCGCCAGATCCTCCACAGAGTGGAGGCTGGGCTCGCCGTTGGCGACGTTCGGATCCTGCAGTCCGTAGATCGGCCGATCGGGCAGATATGGTGCGAGTCCTCCGTAGAACCAGGCCAGCCCGCCTGCGGGGTGAACGCAGAACAGCGGAGACAGTGCTCCGTCCACCCTGAGCGGAAGCAAGACCTGGTCGGACTTGCGATCCCCGTCGATGCGCGCGGCAAGACCACGGACCGTCGGATCCTCGAAGACCCAGGCCAACTCGATGTCGGGGCCCAGGCGTTCGCGTAGATGGGCGAGCACCTGCGTGGCCGTCAGCGAGTTGCCGCCGAGATCGAAGAACCCTGCGGTCGCCGACACTCGGTCGGACTCCAGCACCGCAGCGTAGGCATCAGCGACGATCTGCTCGGTTCCGTCCGCGGGAGCGACGTAGCGCTCCTCACGGAACTCAGCGGCCGGAAGCGCACGCCGGTCGAGCTTTCCGGCTGAGTTGAGCGCGATGTCGTCGAGCATCATCCACACCGTCGGCCGCATGAACTCCGGAAGCACCCCGGCCACATGCTCTTTGACCTCGGCAAGCGAAAGATCCTCGCCCGCAAGGTAAGCAACGAGGTGATCGCCACCCGACGGGGCGATAGCGACCGTGGCCGCAGCATGAATCACTCCCGGCGCCGCCGCGAGTACCGCCTCGATCTCCCCGAGCTCGACGCGCTGACCGCGCAGCTTCACCTGGAAGTCGGTGCGCCCCAGGTACTCCAACTCGCCTGCGCTGTTCCACCGCACCAAATCTCCGGTCCGGTACATCCGCTCGCCCCTCGAGTCGAAGGGATTGGCGACGAACCTCTCCGCGGTCAGATCAGACCGCTCGGCGTATCCCCTGGCAAGCTGAACGCCGCCGACATACAACTCGCCTGCCACGCCCGGCGGGACCGGGCGCAGACGTGCGTCGAGGACGTGGGCTGTCGAATTCCACACCGGAACGCCGATGGAAACGACCGGTCCGGCGACCGAATCGATCTGGGCGTAGGTGATCTCGACTGCGGCTTCGGTTGGTCCGTACAGGTTGAACAGCGCTGCTTCGGGCATCAGAGCGCGCGTCGCGGTTGCGACGTTGGGAGGCAACGCTTCACCGGTCGTGGACACGAACCGCACCGTGGTGAGGCGGGCAAGTCGGTCGGCACCGGCTATGTCGAGGAACACCGACAGCATCGACGGCACGAAATGCACCATCGTGGTGGCGGTTTCTTCGATGAGCTGGCACAGATACACCGGGTCGAGATGACCGTCGGCGCGAGCGATGACCTGTTGCGCGCCAACCATCATCGGCGCGAAGAGCTCTGGCACGGAACAGTCGAATGTGTATGGCGTCTTGAGCATCACCGCGTCCGACGAGTCGATCGGAAGCTGCGCAAGTCCCCACCACAGTCGGTTGGCAACGGCTGAGTGCGACAGCGTGACACCCTTTGGCCGTCCGGTCGACCCGGACGTGAACAGGGTGTACATGGCGTTGTCGGGATGCAGCGGCGCCAGTCGCTCGGCGTCGGTGATGGGCGAGGTTTCCGGTGCCGATTCAGCCAGCGCCACGGGCACCACACGGGTGTGAGTGGCCAGTTCGACGATCGCGTCCGGCGTTCCGGCGGCATCGGCGAGAACGAGTGCAGCACCGGCGGTGTCGAGCATGTAGCGCACTCGTTCGGCCGGAACGGTGGTTTCGATGGGCACGTATTGCCCACCTGCGGCGACGATCGCGTGAATTGCCACGACCATTGCGGCGGAACGAGGCATGCATACCGCAACCGCGATGTCGGGACCGACTCCCATCGAGATGAGACGACGCCCAAGGGAGTTCACGTGGGACGCGAACTCTGCGAACGAGATCTTGCGTCCCTCCCATATCAAGGCAACCGCATTCGGGCTGCGCCGTGTCTGGTCGGCGATGACGTCGGGAACCAGCCGGGAATCGACGGCCACCTCTGCGCCGACCGCCAATTCGTCGAGAAGTCGTGTCTCCGTCGGCGTCCGCAGATCGAGGTCACCCACGCGAAGTTCGGACGACGATCCGGCGGCCGCGAGAACGGCGACGAACCGTTGCGCAAGGGTCCCGACCGTCGCCTCGTCGAACAGGTCGGTGGCGTAGATGATCGAACCGTGCCACGGTTCGCCGTCTGGTCGGGTACTCACGCCGACGGTGAGGTCAACCTGCGCCGGCGGATCACCCGGGTCGACGGCCCTCAGCGTCAGTTCGTCGGTCGACACGATCACATCGCCCGACGGTCCCGCGCTCTGATCGAGCGACAAAAGTACCTGTACGAGCGGCGCAAACGATTGTGAGCGGGTGGGATTGAGCTTCTCCACGAGCATCTCGAAGGGCACGTCGGGTTGTGCGTAAGCCTCGAGGTCGACTCGCCGTACGTCGTCGAGGAGCTCGGAGAAGGTGTCGGCCCCGCGGATCTCGGTGCGCAGCACGAGCGTGTTCACGAACATACCTACGAGGTCGTCGAGCACACTTCGGCCGCGCCCCGCGATCGGGGTACCGATCGCGATGTCCGACGAATTCGCCAGTCGCGCGAGGAGGGTGGCGAGCGCGGTGTGGATCACCATGAAAGTCGTTGCGTCGTGTGCTCGTGCCAGCTCGTCGACAGTACGTGCGACGGCGGCCGGGATCTCGAACTCGATCCGGCGACCACGCATGCTCGCGACGGCTGGACGCGGCCGGTCGGTAGGCAGCGCCAGAACATCGGTCATTCCCTCGAGAGTTCGCATCCAGTACGAAAGTTGCTCACTGACAATCGATGTCGGATCGTCCACGGATCCGAGCACTCGCTGCTGCCACAGCGCGTAGTCGGCGAACTGGATGTCGAGCGGAGTGAAGCGCGGCTCATCACCGGCCGCGCGCGCCGCGTATGCGGTGAGGACATCCGCTGTCAACGGGCGAAGCGACTCACCGTCTGCGGCCACGTGATGCAGCGCGAAGAGCAGTATCGTCTCGTCTTCGGTCGGATCGTCGAGCACCCTGATCCTGATCGGGAGTTCTCGACCCACGTCGAATCCCATCGCCGCAGCCGACGCCACGTCGTCGAACGTCGACACCACCGCCCAATCGAGCATCGCGTTCGCATCCTGTGGCGAGTGAATGTACTGCGAAGCGATACCGTCGACCACCCTGTACGAGGTTCGGAGGACCTCGTGACGCGACACCACGTCGCGAACCGCCGCGTGCATTGCTGCGACGTCGAGGTCGCCGTCGACACGGAAGGTGAGCGGGATGTTGTACGCGGGCGACGCGGGATCGAGTTGATTGATGAACCACATCCGCTGCTGCGCAAAGGACAACGGAACGATCCGCGGTCGCGGGTCGACCGCCTCGATGGGAGGCAACGCCGACGACGTTGAATCCAGTCGGTTCGCCAACGCGCGGACGGACGGCGCGTCGAACAGGTCTCGCACCGAGACATCGGTGTCGGTGGCTTCGCCGACCCTGCTCGCCACCCGAGTGGCACTCAGGGAATTGCCGCCGAGGTCGAAGAACGACGCGATCACCGACACCTCATCGAGTCCGAGAACGTCAGCGAAGACACCGGCGACGATCTGTTCGTTCGCTGTCTCGGGCGCGACGAAAGCGGTTGTGCCCGTGCGTGCGGGGATGGGCAGGGCTGCCCTGTCCAGCTTGCCGTTTCCGGTCAGTGGCAGTCCGTCGATCTGCATCACGACGTCGGGCACCATGTACGACGGAACCCGTACCCGTGCAACTTCTCGCACGGCCGCGGAGTCGAGATCATCTGCGCCCACGATGTATCCGACCAGGAGGTCGCCCGCGCCGTCGATCAAGACAACCCGAGCAGCCGCGGAAGAGACATCGGGCGCGGATCGCAGCGCTGCCTCGACCTCGCCCAGTTCTATTCGGAAGCCTCGCAACTGGACCTGAGCGTCGCCACGTCCGAGGTACACGATCTCCGCACCGACCCGCCTGCCGCGGTCGCCGGTGCGATACATTCGCGCGCCTTTGTCCCCGAAGGGATTCGCGACGAATCGTGTTGCGGTCAGCCCTGCTCGTCGGTGGTAGTAAAGCGCCGCCTGCGTGCCGTGGACGTAGATCTCCCCCACTGTGCCGTCGGGTACCGGACGCAACCTGTCGTCGAGGATCAGCATGGCCAACGACGACAGCGGCTCACCGACAATGCTGCCGCGGGCCTCCCGCACGATCGTCGGATCGAGTTCGCGGAACGTCACGTGGACTGTCGTCTCGGTGATCCCGTACATGTTCACCAGTCGTGCCTGATCGGTCGGGAAGGAGGTGAACCATCGGTCGACCTGATCGAATCGGAGTTCCTCACCGCCGAAGACCATGTAGCGGACGTCGAGTTCGACTCCCGGCGCCTGCTCTCGCGCATCGATCAGCTGGTAGAAGGCCGACGGCGTCTGGCTCAACACCGTCACATGTTGTGCCGCAAGCAGATCGAGGAACTCCGACGGCACTCGCGCGACGTCACGACCGACGATCACCGCACGGCCGCCGGTGGTCAACGGACCCCATATCTCCCAGACGGAGAAGTCGAACGCGTACGAGTGGAAGACCGACCAAACGTCGTTCTCGTCGACCTCGAAATGGTCGAAGGCGCTGTCGAGCAACGCGACGACGTTGCGATGTGAGACGACAACGCCCTTGGGCACGCCGGTCGATCCAGACGTGAAGATCATGTAGGCCGGTGCACCCGGATCCTGGAGTGTTGGCGGCAACGTCTCGGCCCGATTCAGCAGTCCGGCGATGTCGCGCAGCCGCGCGTCGGCCGCGAACGTGCTCGCCGTCTGGTCGTCGACCAGGATGCATGCGGGATCGGAGTCGTCGACGATGTGTCGAAGTCGCTCAGGCGGATTCGAGATGTCGAGCGGGACGTACGCTCCGCCAGCCTTGAGTACGCCGAGCATGGCGACGACGAGTATCGGGTCGCGCGACAGCGCGATCCCGACCGCGGTGCCGGGCACCACACCCTCTGTCCGCAACGCTCCCGCGACACGCGTCGACATCGTGTCGAGTTCGGCGTAGGTCAGCGACGAGACCCCGTCACTCACGGCCACCGAATCGGAATACCTCTCGACGGTTTGCGCGAACAGGTCGACGAGCGTCGCCTTGGCGTGCGGGTTGTCCACGATCGGCGCGGGCGTCTGTGCGTCGCGGGCGATCTCGGCACCTGTACGAACCGGGAGGTCACCGAGCGCCGTTGCGACGTCGGAGGTAGCCGCATCGAGCACACTCACCAGCCGGTCCGCGAGTGTCTCGACGGTCTCTGCGTCGAAAAGATCTGTGGCATAGATGATCGACGCCTGCCAGTCGTGGCCATCAGGCGCCGTCGCGATGCCGACGGTCAGATCCACCTTTGCGGGAACTACTGCTGGAGCAACTGGCTCGACGAGCAGACCAGCCACCTCGCCACCGCCGACCTCGCCACCCGCGAACTCGGGCAGTGCACGCTGCTCGAAGGTCAGAAGCACCTGGGACAGCGGCGAGAAGGATTGCGAGCGAACCGGATTGATTCTGTCGACGAGGTACTCGAACGGTACGTCCGAGTTCGCGAACGCCGCCAGATCATCGGAGCGCACCTGCGCGAGCAACTCGGCGAACGTCTGCGCCGAGTCAAGCCGTGTACGCAAGACGAGCGTATTGACGAACATCCCGACCATGTCGTCGAGCACACTGCTTCCCCGACCCGCGAGGGGAACACTGATGGCGACGTCGTCGGAAGCCGCCAACCGGCCCAGAGTCGCCGCAAGTGCTGCGTGGACGACCATGAACGGCGTCATGTCGTAGCGCGCCGCCACAGCGGCGATCGATGACGCCGTCGTGGCCGGGATGTCGAAGCGGACCAGCGCGCCGCGCATCGACGCGACTGTGGGCCGCTCCCGATCCGTCGGCAGTTCCAGGACATCCGGGATGCCACTCAACTGCGTTGTCCAGTAATCGAGTTGACGTGCGACCACGGAGTTGGCGTCGTCGACGGAACCGAGCTCGTCGCGCTGCCACAATGCGACGTCGGCGAACTGGACCTCGAGTGTGTTTAACGGCGTGGTGCTGCCCGCCTGGCGCGCCGCGTATGCGGTCACGAAGTCACGCACGAGCGGCCCCATCGACTCACCGTCGGCGGCGATGTGATGGACGACGAGCACGAACAGCCAGTCACCGGCAGTGCTCTGACACAGACGCGCCCGGATCGGTAGCTCATGGGCGACATCGAACCCCGTGGCCGTTGTCGCAAGCGCGGCGGCAGCGTCGGTGCCCACCTCCCAGTCCAGCAGGCGAGCGGCCTCGTCGACGGTGACAACCACCTGGTGTGGACCGACCTCGTCAGCGGGGAAGGTCGAGCGCAGCACCTCGTGGCGGCCGACGACGTCGATCAGGGCCGACCGGAGTGCGACCGGGTCGACTTCTCCGCGCAGACGCAGCGCAACCGGGATGTTGTACGCGGGCGAACTAGGATCGTAACGGTTGATGAACCAGATCCGCTGCTGTGCGAATGTCAGCGGAATACGGTGCGGTCTCGGCCGATAAGCCGAAATGGCGCGTCTTCGCACACCTGCCGGGTCCCCGGATACCGGCCGTACGCGCACCGCCAAGGCCCGGACGCTCGGGGCGTCGAAGATGTCTCTCACACCCACCTGGACACCGAAATGGTCACCGACTCTGGCCGCAACTTTGGTGGCGCTCAACGAATGACCACCGATGTCGAAGAACGAGTCGGTGACCGAGACGTCGTCGACACCGAGCACGTCGGCGTAGATGTCGGCGATCGCCTGCTCGGTGCTATCGGCGGGTGACACCCGCTCCCCGACGACGAACTCAGGCGCCGGGAGCGCTTTCCGGTCGAGTTTGCCCAGCGGCGTGACCGGCATCGTATCGATCACCATGATGGCCGCGGGAACCATATAACTCGGCAGCCGACGCGCCAGCGCCGCGGTGAGGTCGTCGGACAGATTGCCGTTCGCCGCCGCGTGGGCGTCGCCCTCCGCGGCCACCACGTAGGCGACTACCCGAGTGGTGCCGTCGCGGTCCTTGACACCGATGGTGACCGAGGAGGCCACCGCCGGGTCGGCGGCGAGCGCAGCGTCGATCTCACCGAGTTCGACGCGTTGGCCGTTCACCTTCACCTGGAAATCGGCGCGGCCGGCGAACTCGAGATCGCCCGCGGTGCGCCAGCGCACCATGTCCCCGGTGCGGTACAGACGACTCCCCGGGGCACCGAAGGGATTGGCGACGAAGCGTTGAGCGGTCAGACCCGGACGGTTCAGGTAGCCCACAGCGGTGGACTCCCCCGATATGTAGAGCTCGCCGATCACTCCCACGGGCACGGGATGGAGGCGTTCGTCGAGAACGACGACATCAACGCCCCGGATCGGGGCTCCGATGGTTACCGGCGCACCCGTTCGTAGCCGCGCGGACGTCGACCACACCGTGGCTTCCGACGGCCCATAGAGGTTGATCATGGTGTGTCCGGCCGAGATCCACCGCTCCACGAGATCGGGAGAGATCGCCTCGCCGGCGGTCGTCACGTGCCGGACCGTGCGCAGCACCTCGGGCGACAGCGTTGCCAACACCGACGGGGTCACGACGAGATCGGTGACCTTGCCTTCGACGATCACGCGTTCGAGCTCTGCTCCAGCGAAGACATCGGCGGGCGAGACCACAAGCGGGACACCGAGTCCGATGGCCCACACCATTTCGAAGAACGAGGCGTCGAAACTCGGTGACGCGACATGGAGAATCCGCACGTCGTCACCGGTTCCGGAGATATCCCGTTGGGCCGCGAGAAGATTGGCGACACCGCGCGCCGAGACGACGACACCCTTCGGCTTGCCGGTCGAGCCCGAGGTGTAGATGACGTATGCCGCGTCGTCAACGCGTGGCGTGCCGAGCACTTCTCCGCGCCCGATCGGTGCCGAGGAGAGCACGTCGAGACGTCCGACGGTGCGTGGGTCATCAAGTTGTATCCACTCCGGTTCGGACGTCGCACTCACCAGGCCGGCGGCGTATCTCGACACCGTCAGCCCGGTCCGCACTCCGGAATCGTTGAGCATGTGCCCAATGCGCTCAGCAGGCAGCGCCGGATCGACCGGTAGATAGGCGGCGCCGGTCTTGAGAACAGACCAGACCGCGATCACCGATTCAATCGACCGTGTGATCGCAACGGCGACAACGACTCCCGGTCCAACTCCGTGCGCGATCAACAGTCGGGCAAGCTCGTTGGTGCGGGCTTCGAATTCGTCGTGGTCGAGCTCGCGGTCACCACAGATCGCTGCAACGGAATGCGGTTGTCCTGGGCGAGTCGCCAGTAAGTCGACCATGGGGATGCCTTCGACGGCGACCCCTCCGGTGGCAGGTACGAGTCGTGCACGCTCTGACACGGAGAGCATGTCGATGTCGCCGACGGCGCTATCTGGACTCGCGGCGAACGCCTTCAGGATCGTGACGAGCATGTCGCCGAATCGGTCGACCTCGGCGTCGTCGAACACACCGCGCAGATACTTCACCGTCACGCGCAGTCCGCCACTGATCGGCGAGACGGCAAGATTCAGCGGATAGTGCGTTGCGTCATGCCCCTCGACGCCGAGCACACTCATGCCTGCCAGGTCGAGCCCCGTTGCGGCACTGGTATCCACCGGATACGACTCGTAGACGGTGAGGGTGTCGAAGAGCTGTGTGGCGCCCGACTCTGCCATGATCTCCGCGAGCCCGACGTGCTGATGATCGAGCAGTCCCGACTTGACAGTCTGGAAGTCGCGCAGCGCCGCCGAGATCTGCTGTCCTGGAGCCACGTTCGCGACAACAGGCAGCGTGTTGATGAACAGACCGACCATCGAGTCGACGCCGTCGAGATCGGCCGGCCTGCCCGACACGGTCTCGCCGAAGGTGACTGTCGACCGTCCCGTCAGCCTGGCGAGCAGTGTGGCCCAGGCGAATTGGAAGATGCTGCTCATCGTCGCGCCGGTCGAGCGCGACAGATCGGTGAGCGCATCAGCAGTGGCAGCGTCGAGGTCGACGGTGTGGTCGGCGGGTTCTGCAACTGCGGCGACGCGCCCGCCCGCAACCAGTGTCGGTCCGTCGATCTCGGCGAGCAGATCGCGCCAGGCTGAGATGCCGGCGCGACGATCGGTGCGGGCCAGCCACACGAGGAAACTCTCGTAGTCGGGCGCGGTGTCGTCATTCGCCAGAGGCGCGTCCGTGGCATACGCGGTGAACAGATCGGCGATGACCAGCGGACCAGACCAACCGTCGAGAAGGAGATGGTGGTTGGTGATCAGGAGCCGGTGGTCACCGGCGGGCAGTGCGACAAGTGCGAACCTGATCAACGGCGGCACCGCGAGATCAAAGGGACGCTCGAGTTCTTCCCGCGCCAGGTCGGCGAGCGCGGCGTCAGCATCGTCGCGGTCCCGCAGCTCGACAAAGCGCCATGGTGTCTGCACCGACTGCGGCACCACCGTGAGTACCTCGCCGCCCGACGTCTCGACGAAAGCCGATCGCAGAACGCGATGTCGCTGCATCAGCGCGGCAACCGCCCGTTCGAACCGCTCGGCATCGACGTCGCCGCCGAGTTCGATCGCCGACTGCACCACGTAGACGTCGCCGACACGGCGCTGCGACGCCATGCCCGCTTCGAAGTACAGACCGGCCTGCAGCGGCGACACCGCCCAGACTTCCGCACCTGGATACCTGGCGTCCACGGCGTCGAGGTCACCTTGGGTGAGTTCCATCCCCGCGATATCGGACGGGCTGAGTCCAGGATCACCGACAGACTCCGCGTAGTCAGCGATCGCGCCGACCGCGCGCGCCCACGCCGCCGAGATCTCGTCGACTGTGGCGGCGTCGACCGCACCGACGGGAAATGCGAACTCGGCACGCAGCTCTCGGCCATTCGCACCGGGAACAGTGGAAACGTTGATCGCGAGTGCCGCCGGCGCCACCATCGCACCGGAGCCCGCCGACGTCAGTCGCGGTTGGTCCGCCACCGGCACGATCGCGCTCCGCCCGACCTCGTCGAGGTCGATGTCACCTGCACCCGCGGCGCCAGCACCGAGATAATTGAAGGTGATCGAGGGAAGCGCGGCGTCACGCAACGGGGCGTCGCCGAGATAGCGCAGCGCACCGAAGGCGAGTCCCTTGTCCGGTTGCGCCGCAAGCGCCTCCTTGACGGCCTTCACCGTTGCTCCGATAACCGCTTGTTCGAGTTCTGTAGCCCCTGGACGGCCGGGGACCGCTGGCAGCACAACGGGCGCCAGAGCGGTGAACCAGCCGACTGTTCTCGAGAGGTCGGCGCCAGCGATCGCGTGTTCCTCACGACCGTGGCCCTCGACGAGTACGCCGATTCCCGTCGACTCGTCCTGCACGTCAACGTGACCCGACAGCGCGAGTGCCAGCGCGGCGAGGAAGATCTCCGATGGCCCGGTGCGGAATGCCGCTGCGGTCGACCCCAGGACACTGTGCGTGATGCCCGACGGAACAACTACCGTCGTCACCCGCATTGTCGACAGTCTGTCACGCACTCGGTCGAGCGGACCGAAGACGTCGGCTCCGCGTAGCGCGTCGCTCCACAGTGGCAGTTCCGCTTCGCGGTCCATGGCCAACTGCGCGAGCGCCGTCTCCCAACGACGGAATGACGTTGCCTGCGAACCCAACTCGATTCGTTCACCCGAGCCCAGCCTGCCCCATGCGACGGCGAGATCGGTAGCCAGGATCGACCACGACACGGCGTCGACGGCGAGGTGATGAGCGACGACGAGAAGTCGTCCAACCGAACCGTTTTCAGGCCTCAGACCGACCAGTTGCATCAGACGACCGCGGGCCGGATCGAGGCGCGACAGTGCCGCCGCGTGCTCGGCGTCGAGCGCGTACGCGAACGCCTGCGTGCCGACATCCGTGGTGTCGACCGTCACTATGCGAGCCGCATCGTCGTCGAATTCCGTTGCACCTGCGATCAGTTCGACACTCTCGCCGTTGACCGTCAGCGCCGCGGTCAGCATCGGGTGCGCCGAGCTTAACGCGCGCCCGATATCGGCAAGCTGCGTCTCATCGACCGCTTCCGGCAGAGTGAACACCAGCCATTGCGCGAAATCCACATAATCCGCCGGACTGTCGGCATGTTCGAGCATCCATGCGATCATCGGGCCGATCGGCACCTGCCCGGTCCCTCCGCCGGGTAGCTCCGGCAGCGTCGGCGCCTGGGTTCGGGCGGAACGTGCGAGGGCGCGCGGCGAGCGTAGTTCGAAGATCTCGCGCGGTGTCACATGGACGTCGACGGCGCGCAGCGCCTGGGTGAGCTGGATCGACAGAATGCTGTCTCCGCCGAGCGCGAAGAACGAATCAGCGACAGAAACATGCTCGACACCGAGCACGTCGGCGTAGATCGCCGCGATACGCGCTTCGGCGGCGTCGACGGGTGCGACGTGCTCGCTGCCTCCGAACTCGGCTTTCGGCAGTGCGTTTCGGTCCAACTTGCCGGTCGGCGTCAGTGGGAGCTCGTCAATAACGAGTATCCGAGTGGGCACCATGTAAGCGGCGAGACGGCCAGAAAGCGCCTCGCGGACAGACTCCTCGACGAGCGTCGCGCCGACCATCGGGACCACGTAGGAAACGAGCCTCGTGGATGATCGCGGCCCGGCCACACCGATCGTGACAGCGGTCGCGATATCGTCGAGATCGGTTAGTGCCGCGTCGATTTCGCCGATCTCCACACGCTGACCGTTGATCTTGACCTGGAAGTCGGCGCGCCCCGCAAATGACAGTTTGTCCGACTCGTCCCACCGCGCCAGATCGCCGGTGCGATACATCCGGGAACCGGACTCGCCCCACGGGTTCGCTACGAACGTCGCCGCGGTCAGCGACTCGCGTCCGAGGTAGCCGCGCGCGAGGCCGTCGGCCATCAGGTACAACTCCCCCACCATGCCGACAGGGACTGGATGCAGCCGCTCGTCGAGCACACAGACAGAGAATCCGGGAATCGGCCGTCCGATGGTGACCGGCTCGTCGGCCACGAGCACAGCCGACGTCGCCCACACCGTCGATTCCGATGGACCGTAGAGGTTGACCATCGTCCGCGGGTCGCGCGCCCAGCGGGCGACGAGTTCCGGCGGGCATGCCTCGCCTGCCGTGGCGAGATGGCGCAGCGTTGTCACGCGATCGGGGTCGAGGGTTGCCAGCACCGATGGCGTGATCACCATGTCGGTCACCGCATGCTCGGCGATGACCGCCTCCAGACCGGCTCCGCCATAGGTGCCTGCCGGCGAGATCACCAGTGTCGCACCCGTTCCCAGCGCCCACGCCATCTCGAAGAACGAGGCGTCGAAACTCGGGGAAGCGACGTGCAGCACGCGAACGTCGTCGCCACGCCCCGAAACCGCTGCCTGGGCGGCCACCATAGTGGTGATGCCGCGAGCAGTGACCGCGACCGCCTTGGGCAGCCCGGTGGAACCCGACGTGTAGATCAGGTAGGCGAGATCGTCGACGGTCGGTTGCCGCGCAAGTTCACTGTCGAGGATCGGCGTGGCGGGCAGCTTTGCGAGCACTCCTACCTCGCGCTCGTCGTCGATCACGATCCATTCGGCCTCGGATGTGTCGAGCGACGAGATGGCTCCGGTCGTCGTCAGACCGACCGTGACACCGGAATCGGCGAGCATGTAGGCGATTCGATCAGCGGGCAGCGTCGGATCGACGGGCACGTACGCGGCTCCGGACGAGAGCACTGACCACATCGCGACGACCGAGTCGATGGAACGCTCGATTCCGACCGCCACAACCGATCCGGGTCCGATGCCGCGCGCGATCAGGGCACGTGCCAGGCGATTTCGGGCCGCGTCAAACGATGCGTAGGTCATCTGCTCTGCACCGCATACCAGTGCGTGACGCTGCGGATTCAACGGCCGTGAGGCCAGCCAGCTGTGCACTGGTAGAGGCTGTTGGCCCCCACCATCGCCGCGGACCGGAGCAAGCCGTTGTGATTCCTGCTGGGTCATCAACGCGATGTCACCCACCGCACGCTCCGGACCGGCGGCCAGGCCGCTGAGGACACGGAGCAAAAGCAGCCCGAGCCTCTCGACTTCGTGCTCGCCGAACACCGAGGCGAGGTACTTGAGGGTCACGCGGAGCCCGCCGTCGATCGGCGCGGCCGCCATGTTCAGCGGATAATGTGTCGCATCGGATCCCGACACTTTGGTGATCGCGAGTGTGTCGTGACCGGCGGTCGAATTGACCTCATCAGCTCCCGATACGTCGCGGGACCCCGAGTTGCCTCCTGCATCGGTATTCTCCGCAGGTGTGTCGAACGCGGTGGCGTCGACGGGGTACGACTCGTACACGGTCAGCGTGTCGAACAACGCCTGCTCGTCGGTGAGTGACAGTATCTCGCCGAGGCCGAGGTGCTGGTGGTCGAGCAGAGATGCTTTGCGCGACTGCAGATCTGCGATCTCTTCAACCGAAGTGCGCGAGCCGTCGACGTCCACGACAACCGGCAGTGTGTTGATGAACAGGCCGGTCATCGACTCCGCACCGTCGAGGTCTGCAGGCCTGCCGGACACGGTCTCGCCGAACACAACGGTGCTCTGACCCGTCAGTCGCGACAGCACAAGAGCCCACGCGTACTCCAGAACGGTCGCGAGTGTCGCGCCCGCCCGTCTTCCAAGATCAGTAAGCTGCCCTGTCACGTCCGGGGCCACTCGGAGTTCGAGATCTCTTGGCAGTGAGACGGTCTCCGCGTCACGTCCTCCCGCGAGCAGCGTCGGTCCCTCGACCTCGGCGAGCAGTCTCGCCCACGCATGGCGGGCCGCGGCGCGGTCACGCGTGTCGAGCCAACGCAGGAAGTCCTCGAAGTCCCGCTCGGGCGGCGGCGGCGTCGCTCCGTGGTATAGCGCAAAGAGATCGGCGAGCACGATCGGGCCCGACCAGCCGTCGAGAATAAGATGGTGATTGGTCACCAACAGTCGGGATCGATTGTCGGGCAGACGCACGACGACGAACCGGATGAGCGGCGGGTCTGCAGGGTCAAATGGATTGCGGCGCTGCTCATCTGCAATCTCGTCGGCGCGCGCGGCGGCGTCGTCTGCCGCATCCGCCGACAGGTCCACGACCTCGAACGGGACCGACAGCACATCTGGGACGACGCTCACGACGTGACCGGACAGGGTCGTCGTAAAGCCCGCGCGCAGCACCCGATGCCTGCGAAGCAACTCGTCGGCTGCCTCGTTGAGCCTCGTCTCATCCAGCGGGCCCGTGAGATCGATCGCAGTCTGCACAACATAGACGTCGAGGTCACCGAGCCCCGACGTCATGGTCGTTGCAGACTCGAAATAGAGCCCCGTTTGCAGCGCCGTCGTCGGCCACACGCCAGCTGCCGGGTAGCGCACAGCGATGTCGTCGAGAGCTGCCTGGGAGTGCTGTGCACCGATCACGTCGCTCGTGCTGAGCCCGGGGTCGCCGACCTCGGCCACATGCGCGACGAGCCGGCCCAGAACCTCTTCCCATCGATCTGCGATACGTGCCACGGTCGCGTCGTCGACGCGGTGCGACGAGGAGTCGAACTGTGCGATCACGCGGCCGTCACCGGTCATCTCGGAGGTCACCGAAAGCACGCCCTGTGCGCCGGCACGCCCCGACGCCGATGGCGGCAAGCTGTACCGCTCCGGCGCTGGCATCACACTGTCTTGTCCCGCAGTATCTTTCGAACCTCGGCCGGTGACGCCGAGGTGGTTGTAGACAACCTCAGGGAGCGCACGACCAGCTAGCGGCGAGTCGTCGACGAGGTAACGCAACGGTCCGAACGACAGGCCGCCGTCGGGAAGCGTACGAAGGGCGTCCTTGACACTCTTGGCGACGGCGGCGGGCGTTCCGGTCGCGTTGAGCTCGACGGGTACCACCGAGGTGAACCATCCGACGGTTCCCGAGACGTCGGCACCGGGGACCGCCTGTTCCGCGCGACCGTGGCCCTCGACAAGAACCGACACGCGCTCACGACCCGCCGCATCGCCTAGGGCTGCGACCAACGCGGCGAGGAGTAGATCCGACGGACCGGCGCGGAACGCCGCCGCGGTATCGGAAAGCGCCTCACCGATGTCGGGCCGCAACTCACGACGCAGCGACGACACCTCCGACATCCGATCGCGGACGGGATCGGCAGCAACACCGAACAGCGGTGTGCCCGTGGGCAATTGTCGCTCCCAGAACTTGACGTCGGCGCGTCGATCCTCTGCAAGTTCGGTCAGGGCCACCAACCACCTACGGAACGACGTCCGCTCCGCGGGTAGCGCGATCGCCTCGCCCGCTCGCAGTTGCGCGACACCCAGAGCCAGTTCGGTTGCCACTACTCCCCACGAGACCGCATCAACCCCGAGGTGATGGATGACAATCAGCAGCCGACCCGACGACGGCGCTTCGGCGCGCACCACGACCGCGTGTAGGAGGGTGCCCGTCTCGGGATGCAGGCGTCCTGCGGCATCGCGGTGCGCGCGTTCGATCGCGTCGGAAAACGCTATCTCACCAGGACGTGCGTCGGTACGCACCTCGGTGACGCCAGCCGTCAGCTGTCCCACACCGATGTCCAACCAGAGTCCGGCATCGTCAGCCCTCATCGCCGATGCGAGTGACGGATGGTTCTCGATCATCGCGGTCAGGAGTTCACGCACGTCGTCGGTCGACACCGACTCGGGAAGTGTGAAGACAGCCGCCTGCGCGAAATCGTCGAGATCAGCCGGCTTCGAGGAAAGGTCGATCATCCACTGTGCGACCGGGGGAACCGCGACACGGCCCCTCGCGCCGCCGGGAAGTTCGTTCAGAGGTGGTGCGACGACATGTCCGGACACCTGCGCGAGTGCACGCGCAGACGGATGCTCGAAGATCTGTCGCGGCGTGACAGCAACGCCGGCCGCTCGCAAAAGCGACGACAACTGGATCGACATGATCGAATCGCCGCCGAGCGTGAAGAACGACTCCGTCACCGAGATCGCCGACATGCCAAGGACGGCCGCCATCACCGACGCGACAAGCCGCTCGCTCTCTGTCACAGGCTCCACGAACGCGGTGGTCTCGCCGAAGTCTGGTGCCGGTAGCAGCTTGCGATCGATCTTGCCGGACGAGCTCCTCGGCATGGAGTCGAGCACAACCCACATGGTTGGTCGCATGTATTCGGGTAGCCGTGCACCGAGCGACTCGACGACAGCGTCGAGATCTACCACGCCGGGTCCAGACACATACCCGACGAGGTGGTCAGCTCCACCAGGTGCTCTCACCACGGCGGCTGCCGCATGAATCACTCCTGGAGCGGTGTCGAGCACCGCCTCGATCTCGCCGAGTTCGAGGCGTTGTCCGCGCAACTTGACCTGAAAATCGCTTCGCCCCAGGTATTCCAGCTCTCCGGCGGCGCTCCACCGCACGAGATCACCGGTTCGGTAGAGGCGTCGCCCGCTCCCCTCGCCCACCGGTGCCGCGACGAATCGCTCGGCTGTGAGATCGGGTCGGGATGCGTATCCACGCGCCAGCTGGACGCCACCGAGATACAACTCTCCGACGACGCCCCGGGGAACCGCATGCAGGCGGTCGTCGAGCACGTAGACGTCGGTGTTCCAGACCGGCGTGCCGATCGGCACGGTCGCCATACCTTCATTAACCACCTGCGCGGTCACGTCGACCGCAGCTTCGGTTGGCCCGTACAGGTTGTGGAGTTCGACGCCACGCATGCGCGCCACTGCCGCAGACGCCGTCGCCGGAGTGAGCGCCTCACCCGAGGTGAAGATCTGACGCATGGAGTTCAGCGGATCGGTGGACGGGGTAGTGGTGGACGGGGCATGCGTGTTTCCATGCGCAGCGACGAACGCGGCGAGCATCGAAGGCACGAAATGCGCCACGGTGACACCTTCTGCCGCAATGACATCCGCCAAGTACTCCGCGTCGCCATGCGCCCTCGGCGCAGCGATCACCAGAGTTGCGCCGACCATGAACGGCCAGAACAACTCCCACACCGAGACATCGAACGTGTACGGGGTCTTCTGGAGGACGACGTCGTCGGCGGTCAGCCCGTACGCACCTTGCATCCACGCGATGCGGTTGGTGATCGCGCGGTGTGACACCGTGACGCCCTTGGGCCGGCCAGTGGACCCCGACGTGAACAGCGTGTAGGCCGCGTCGTCTGGCCCCAACGGCCGGATGCGCTCGTCGTCGGTGATCGGCCGCCGATCAGCATCCTCAGCGAGTTCGGCTGCGTTGCAGTCGACCTCGACGACGTCGACGTTCCCCAGGGCGCCGACCGGCACCGGAAGCAGTCCGGCGGCTACGAGCATCACGGATACGCCGGCCGTCTGCACCATGTACTCCGCGCGCTCTACCGGCGCATCGGTGTCGATCGGCACGTAGTGCCCGCCCGCGGCGATCACGGCGTGTACAGCGACCAGCAGCTCCACAGATCGGTCGATACAGACCCCGACCGCTACATCCGGCCCGACGCCTGCCGCGATCAGTCTGCGTGCGAGCACGGCGACGTGTGCGTCGAACTCGTCACGCACGACCGTCCGGTCACCCGCCCGCAGTACGTGCGGCGCGGCACCCCGATCTGCTCCGATAACGTCAACAAGTGTGCGCGGCTCGATCTGCACCCGCGGCCCCTCGCCGAGTGCGACGATGTCACATTGGTCGGCGTCGGTGAGCACCGGGATGTCGCCGACGGGACGTGATGGATCGTCGAGAACCTCACGCACTATGCGCAGGAACATGTTTCGCAGACCGATGATTGTCGACTCGTCGAACAGGTCGGTGGCGTAGACGAGGCTTGCGCGCCAACCGTTCGGTGTGGCCACGATACCCAGCGTCAGATCAACTTGCGCGGGTACGACGTCGGTGTCGACCCGGCGAACGGTCAGGTCGCCGAGTCTTGCCAATTCGCGCGACGCCGCGCCGTGGTCGGCGGAGTAGGTCAACATCACCTGGAACAGCGGCGAAAATGCCTCCGAGCGTGTCGGTTTCATCGCGTCGACCAGCGACTCGAACGGGACATCGGCGTGCGCGAATGCCTCGACATCGCGCGCCTTGATGCTCCGCGCCAAGTGGGCGAAACCTGCGGCAGGGTCGACGCTTGTCCGAAGCACAAGAGTGTTGACCAGCATCCCGATCAGCGGGTCCAGTTCCGCACGGCCGCGCCCGGCCACCGGCGTTCCGATAACCACGTCATCGGTTGCGGTTATACGCGAGAGCAGAAGCGCGAAAGCTGCATGGGTGACCATGAACTCGGTGACGCCGAGAGTTTTGGCGAGCGAAGCGATTCCGGCGGAGAGATCGCCTGGGATATCGAAGTCGAGCATCGCGCCGCGATGCGAGGCTACTGCGGGCCGCGGTCGGTCGGTCGGTAGCTCGATGACTTCGGGAATGCCGTCGAGTTGACGAGTCCAGTACGACATCTGTTGCGCAAGCGGCGATTCCGGGTCGCCGAGCGCGCCGAGCACGCGGCGCTGCCACAGCGCGACGTCGACGAACTGTACCGGAAGTTGCGGCAGGTCAGTGGCAGCGTCAGGCGAGCGGCGTCGGAGATAGGCTGCGACGACGTCCGATACCAACGGGGTCAACGATTCGCCGTCAGCTGCGATGTGGTGCAACGCGAAGACGAGTAGGTGGCGCTCGTCGTCGTGCGAGCACAGCAGCACGCGGATGGGCAGGTCGCGCGACACGTCGAAGCCCACGGACACGAAGTCGCTGATGTCGTCTTCTCGTAGGGTGGTGCGCCATTCCAGTAGGCCTGTCGCGGTCTCGATGTCCACGACGTTCTGATAGGGCGCTCCGTCGGGATCCATCGGGAAAACCGTGCGCAAGATCTCGTGGCGCTCGACCACGTCGAACACCGCCCGTTCCAGCGCCGCGACGTCGAGCGTGCCGGTGAGTTCGAGCGCGATCGGCACGGTGTACGTGGAGGCCGCGGTATCGAACTGATTGATGAACCACATCCGTTGCTGGGCGTACGACAACGGCGGATACTGCGGACGCAATCCACGCGTCAGCGCGACGGTCGGTCGCACACCTCCTGCGCCGACAACGGCCGCGAGAGCGCGTGCCGACGGCGCCGAGAAGAGCTCACGCACACCGATTTCCACCTCGAGAGCATCGGCAACCCGAGCAACCACACGGGTGGCCGACAACGAGTTGCCGCCGATGTCGAAGAACGACGCCGTCACCGAGACGTCGCTGACCCCGAGCACGTCGGCGAACACCGAGACAATCACACGCTCGGTTTCGGTTGCGGGTACGTCGATCTCTGCGACCGCCCGCTGTGGCTGCGGAAGCGCTCGACGATCGATCTTCCCGACCGGGGTCAGCGGGAATGTATCGAGGACGGTGAAGGTGGCGGGGACCATGAACTCCGGAAGCCGCTGCGCCACAGAAGCACGAGCGGACCCGATGGTGGATTCCGGATCGGCGTCGCCATCGAGTACGACGTAGGCGGCCAACTCGGTGACAGCCGGTACCCCTATCCCGACGACGATCGCCGCCTCGATCCCCGGCTGATCGCCGATGGCCGATTCGATCTCGCCGAGCTCGATCCGCAATCCGCGAACCTTGATCTGATGATCCGAGCGACCGACATATACAACGGTTCGCCAGCCACTCGTGTCGACCTCCACGCGAACGAGATCACCTGTGCGATAGAGACGCTTACCCGAATCACTGTCGGGATCGGCGATGAACGACGCAGCAGTCAAGCCAGGACGGTGCAGGTATCCCCGAGCAAGCGAAGGACCACTGACATAGAGTTCACCGACCATACCCACCTGCACCGGTCGCAGGCGCCGGTCGAGTATGCGGAGTTCGATCCCCCGGGTGGCATTGCCCAGCGGGACAACGGGTTCTCCTGCCTCCAGCTGACCCAGCATCACCGCGATCGTCGTCTCGGTAGGCCCGTACACCGTCACCAGGCGCGTGTGGTCAGCCCACCGTTCGACCAGCGCACGCGGTATCGCCTCGCCGCCGACGAGTACGACGCCCAGGCCGGGCACGGTAGCGGGATCGAGTGTCTCGAGCACCGCCGGAGTGAGGAACGTGGCGTTGATCTCTGCGGTCCCGATGAGGTCGGCCAGTGCACGTCCCCCGACGACATCGGCGGCTCGGTAGTAGAGCTCACCGCCGACAGTTGCCGCGAGCAACACCTCCAGGATCGACGCGTCAAAACTCGGTGATGCGAAGCCGAGGACGCGCGAGCCTGCATCGAGTTGCGCGTTCTGCTGTTGCGACAGAGCGAAGTTCGCCAAACCTCTGTGCGTGACCGCAACACCCTTAGGGGTTCCCGTCGATCCAGACGTGTAGATCACGTAAGCGATCTCGTCGACCGATGTACCGGGATTCAGTCGAGCGACGCCAGCGTGATCCGGCAGCTCATCGCCAGCCAGGACGACGTCGATGTCGACCCAGTCCACATGGCCGTGTGCAGCGTCGAATCTCATTTCGGCGCTTTGTTCATCGGCCGATGTGGCAGCAGACAAACCGATACCGACCTCGGAGTCGGTGACCATGTGGGCGACGCGCTCGGCCGGGTAACCCGGATCGATCGGCAGGAACCCCGCACCCGTCTTGGTCACCGCCCAGATCGCCGTCAGGAGTCGGCGACCGCGCGGCATGGCCAGCGCAACGAGGTCGCCACGGCCGACACCGCGTCGGATCAACCAGGCTGCCAGCCGATCCGATATCGCATCGAGTTCTGCATAGGTGGCACTCCCGTCCGGCCCAGACACCGCGCCGGCAGTGGGGTGAGTGGTCGCGGCCGCGCGCAGGAGTTCGGCGAGTGTCGCAGGCTCCGTGGGTTCGGGTCCGCTCGGGAGGAGCATTCGCGCGTGCGCGGCCGTCACCACACGAATGTCGCCGCACCCGAGATCTGGAGCAGCAATCATCTGGTCGAGCACGTAGTGAAGCGACTCCAGCAACGCGTTCGCGAAAGGGTCGGCAACTGCATCGGGCCGGAACTTCAGAGTGAGACGTAGTCCGTCCCCCATCGGTGCTGCCACCACTGTGAGGGGGTAGTGGCTGGCGTCGGAGGCCGCGACCCCGGCGATGTGCAGACCACCTGCGCCGCTGGCCATTCCGATCCCCGCGGCGTCGACTGGATACGACTCGTACACAGTCAATGTGTCGAAGAGCACCGGCGTACCGAGCGTCTCGGCGATTTCCGAGAGCCCGATGTGCTGATGGTCGAGGACCGCGATCTTCTGCTGGTGCAATTCGACCAGGCAATCGGTCAGCGGCCGCTCGTCGTCGACGTTCACCGCGACGGGAAGCGTGTTGATCATCAAGCCGACGATCTGCTCGGCACCGTCGAGGTCGGCTGGCCTACCCGACACCGTCTCGCCGAATACGACGGTCTGCTGTCCGGTCGCCCGCGAGAGCACGACGGCCCAGGCGAACTGAATGATCGTCGCCCCCGTCACCCCGGTACTGCGCGCGAGCTCCGCGATCCCGGATGCGAGCTCCTCGTCGAGTTCCGTCGCGACATCGAGCGGTTCGACGACAACGTCCCGGGACGCGCCGGGAGCAATGAGGGTCGGTTCTGCGAATCCGCGCAGCGCCTCCTGCCACGCGGCGGTGTCGGCGTCGCGATCACGAGCCGACAGCCATTCGAGGAATGCGCCGAATCCGACTGTCGGAGTGGCAATGAGCGTCGGGTCGGCGTACGCGAGGAATAGATCGTTGAGGACGATCGGCCCCGACCAACCATCGAGGACGATGTGGTGGTTGGTGACGATGAACGCAGACCGGCCAACACCATTGCGCACCAACGTGAATCGGATCAGGCCCGGTCGGGCGAGGTCGAAAGGCTCCATCCGATCGTCTGCGGCGATGGCAGCGACGTCGGACTCCGATGAGTCGATCTCCCGCCACGCAAGCTCGATATCGTCGACGACGACGCCGACAGGTGTCCCCTCGTGCGTTCGTACGTACGCGGTTCGCAGGACCTCATGTCGGCGCACGACCGCGTGCGCGGCCGCCCGCAGCCGATCCGCGTCCACCTCGCCCGACAACTCAAGAATCACTTGGGCGACATAGACGTCGGCGCCCGAGCGTCCGTCCGCGATGTCGCTCTGGAACAGCAGACCGGCCTGCAGCGGTGCGAGCGGCACGAGGTCGGCACCTGGATGCGCATCTTCGATGTCGTCGATCTCGGACTGGGTCAGTCCGATGCCAGCCACATCGGAAGGGGTGCGACCCACGTCCCCGAGCGCGTCCACGAGGTCGGCGATCGCGCGTAGTTGGTCCTCGAAATCAGCCGCGATCTGCGCAACTGCGTCGGCGTCAAGCATGGTGTCGAGGAAGGTGAAATCGGCGTCGAATGAACGTCCGTCAGGGCCGGGTGTACTCGATAGATTGACAGACAGCGCACCCGCGGCAACCATGCTCCCCGATACCGAACCAGGGAATGCCACACGCTCGGCGGCAGGTACGAATGTCATCGTCGGCGCGTCGTCGGCCTGCTCAGTGGTCTCTGCCTCGAGCGACACCCGGTTGCCGAGATAGTTGAAGGTGATCAGCGGCGCGGGCCGCTCCCGGAGCGCGTGCCCGGCGTCGGAATAGTAGAGGGCGAGGTAGGCGGCGCCGCGATCCGGCTGGAACGCAAGTGATTCCTTGACCTGCTTGACAAGCGCCAGCGGTTCGGCATCGACGAAGGGATCCACGGTGACAGGAGCGAGACTGGTGAACCATCCGACGGTGCGCGCGAGGTCGGCGCCCGGCGCCAGATCTTCCTCGCGCCCATGCCCTTCGACGAGAATCGCCACCGGCGACGTCGACGTCACGCCCTGGCTGACCCGCCAGCGACCGATCGACGCACCGAGTGCGGCGAGCATCGCCGTCTGCGGCGTCGTCCGGAACGACTTGGCCACTGAGGTGAGAACCCGCTCGCCGAGTTCGGCGGGCAGGGTGCGACGCAAGGTCCGGGCGCGAGATTCGCGATCGGTACCGCGATCGATGGGCCGAAGCCCCGGCTCGACCTGTGCGGGCAGGGCCTCGAGCCACCCTGCGACTTCGTCCGATCGCTGGGCTGCGGTGTCAGCCAAAGCCGCCGACCACCGTCGCACCGACGTAACCTCTGCCGCGAGTACAACCGGCGAGCCTGCCGCACGCTGAGCGAATCCGGTCACGGCAGCGGTGATGATGGTCTGCCACGACACAGCGTCGACGACGGCGTGATGGATCGCGACGATGCCCCGACCGGGCCCTCCGGACGCCGGGAGCAGCGCGGCATAGGAGAGCATTCGACCGGATGTCGGGTCGAGTCGACCCACGGCCGCGGCGTGCTCGGCGACGAGTTCCTCTTCGAACTCTGTTGTGCCCGGATGGCTCTCGGTATGACGGATACTGGCCATGTCGTCGTCGAAGCGACGTCCCGTTGCGGTCAGTCGCCACGCTCCCGATGCGTCGACGCCGAGGTCTGCCGACAACATGGGGTGGTTCTCGACGAGTGCCCCGAGCACCGCGACGACGTCGGAAACCGTTGCGTCCTCCCGGTGCAGGACGATCGCGGCCTGCGAGAAATCTGCCAGTTCAGAAGGTTGGTCGACGCGATCAACGAGCCACCTGATGATCGGGGGGAGCGTGATCTCGCCGTATGCTCCGCCAGAAAGCTCAGGCAGGACGTCGACCCCGGCCTCGTCCACGGCGCGAGCCAATGCACGAACAGTCTTGGCCTCGAAGATGTCTCGTGGGCGCAAGTCGAATCCGGCAGCACGAAGTGCCGACGAGAACTGGATCGACATGATCGAGTCGCCGCCGAGTGCGAAGAACGACGCATCGGTCGAGACCCTGTCGACACCAAGCGTCGCCGCCATGATATCGGCGACCCGCGCCTCGACATCGTTGGTCGGCTCGGATGCCGTTGTCTCCGCGCTGATCTCGGGCTCCGGTAGCGCATCGCGATCAAGTTTCCCGACCGGGGTCAACGGCAGAGCAGGCAGCGCGATGACGCTCACCGGCACCATGTAATGCGGGAGTAGCCCTTCGACGTGATGGATCAACGCCGACTCGCTGGGCACCTGCGAGGGGTCGGCGGCCACGACGTAGGACACGAGCCTGTCGGTGCCGGACTGATCGGACCGACCGATCGTGACGGCCTGCGCGACAAGCGGATGCGAGCCCAGCGCGGCGTCGATCTCGCCCAGCTCGATTCGCTGACCGCGGATCTTCACCTGATGATCTGACCGTCCTGCGAACTCCAGATCACCCGACGATGTCCAGCGGACCATGTCGCCGGTGCGATAGAGGCGTTCACCGCGCTGCCCGTACGGGTTCGCAACAAAGCTCGACGCGGTTAGCCCTGCGCGATGCAGATAGCCCTGGGCCAGGCCGTCTCCAGCGAGGTAAAGCTCACCAACGACGCCCGTGGGAACCGGGCGTAGCCACGCGTCGAGCACGACTGCGGCGGATCCGGTGATCGGTCGTCCGATTGTGATCGACTGCCCTGGAATCGATCTCGCCACCGTGGCCCAGACGGTCGACTCGCTGGGGCCGTACAGGTTGAGCATCTCGGTGGTGGTGCCGAAGACCTCGACCAACTCGGGAGGGCACGCCTCGCCCGCGGTCGTGAGATGGCGAACACCGTCGAGTGCAGCGTGTCCACCGGCTACCGACTCCGTCGACCCTGCCTTGCTCGACGCCGATGTCAGGGTGGCGAGAACTGTCGGCGTCACGACCATGTCCGTGACGCGTCCCGCCGTGATGACTGCCCGCAGGTCGTCACCGCCGTAGACCTCCGCGGGCGAGACCACGAGTGTGTGGCCACCCGCGTACGCCCAGATCATCTCGAAGAAGGCGGCGTCGAAGCTCGGAGAGGCGACGTGCAGGACACGCGTGTCGTCCGCGGAACCCGACATGCGCTGCTGCGCTGCTGCCAACGCGGCCAGACCACGCTGGCTGACGGCCACGGCCTTCGGCAATCCTGTGGAGCCAGATGTGTAGATCAGGTAGGCGAGGTGATCGATCGTCAGGGGTGCGAGCAGCTCGTCGTCGGCGAGGGGGGCACCTGCGTCGTCGACCGGCGGGTTCGACGAGTCGTCGAGGCACGTCCAGCGGACGTCGCCACCCCGGACGTTGTCGATGAACTCGGTCGTGGTCAGACCGATCCCTACTCCCGAATCGGTGAGCATGTGCTCGACGCGGTGCCGTGGATAGCGCGGGTCGACGGGCAGATACGCGGCACCCGCCTTGAGGATCGACCACACCGCTGTCACCGACTCGACGGAGCGTTCGATGGCAACGGGCACAACGCTTCCGGGTCCGATCCCTTCACCGACGAGCCGACGTGCATACGTGTTCGTCACCGATTCGAACTCGGCATAGGATACTTCGCGATCGCCACAGACAATGGCTGGTCGGCCTTCGACGATCGCCCTGCGTGACAACAGCTCTCGGATCGTTCCAGGTGGCGGCGGTGCGTCACCGACGGCTGGGACGGCAACGCTGTCGACGTCCTGGTCGATGATGTCGATATCGCGAATCGCGCTCGCAGAGCGCAGCGCCAGCGCACGCAGCACGCGCAGAAAGATCGAACGGATTCGGGTCGCGGTCACATCGTCGAACAGTGCAGTCGCATAGGACATCTCGCCGCTCAGCCGCGCACTCGCCCCGCGCCCGGATTCGACGAACGAGAAGGCCAGGTCGACCTTTGTCGTCGTCGTCGGCACCACGACCGGCTCTACGGTGAGGCCGCCGATGTCGAACGATTCTCCAAAGTCGACGTCACGCGCTTGGTAAGTGAGTCCAACCTGGAACAGCGGCGAAAACGCCGTCGACCGCGTAGGCGCAATGGCATCCACCAATTCCTCGAACGGTAGGTCGGAATTGGCCATCGCCTCGAGGTCTACGTCACGCACCTGCCGCAGGAACTCGCCGACACCGATCGTCGGATCGACCGGCGTCCGCAGCACCAACGTGTTGACGAACATCCCGACCATGTCATCGAGTGCGGCGTTGCCGCGTCCGGCGACCGCAGCACCAATGGTGACATCGGTCGAGGTCGACACTCGCGCAACGGCGATCGCGAGCGCAGCGTGTACAATCATGAAAGTCGTTGTGCCGGAAACCTTTGCGAGGGCACCGATCCGATCGGCGACGTCGTCTGGCACGTCGAACGACATTGTGGCGCCGCGCTGGTCGAAGACCGCTGGACGTTGACGGTCGAGCGGCAGGCCGACCACATCGGGGAGCCCCGAGAGATGAGACCGCCAATAGCTCAACTGCTTACCGAGCACCGAGTCCTCGTCGTTGATGCTGCCGAGTTGCTCACGTTGCCAGACAGTGAAATCGGCGTACTGCACCGCGAGCGGCTGCTGGTGCTGCTGGGACGGTGTCGCGTCGGAACTACGTGCCGAGTAGGCCATCGCGAGGTCGCGCGCGAGTACCGTGGCCGACTCGCCGTCGAAGGCGATGTGGTGCGCGACAAGTATCACGAGGTGGTCGTCGCCGTCGCGTGCGACCCGCCCACGCAGTGGAAGTTCGGTCGTGACGTCGAAACCACGCTCGGCGAACTCGCCGAGTTCCGCGACCGACGTCACCGACCAGTCAAATGCGTCGCGTGCGTCGTCGATGTCGAGCGTGCGCTGCACGGGAATCGCGGAGCCTTGGTGGGTCTCGGACGGGAACACCGTGCGCAACACCTCGTGTCGCACGAGCAGATCACAGACCGCAAGGTGTAGTGCGACGAGGTCGACGTCGCCGCGCAGCCTCAGCGCGACCGGAATGTTGTATGCACCGGAATCGACGTCGTACTGATTGAGGAACCAGATCCGCTGCTGCGCATAAGACAACGGCACCACGGCATCAGGGTCCGCACGCGGCACGAGTGGCAGTGCTGCTACGTCGCCCCCGTGATCGAGTCGCTGAGCCAACTGTGCGGCAGTGGGCGATTCGAAGAGATCGCGAAGCGGAACGTGTGCACCGAGCGCGTCCGAGATCCGCGCCACGATCCTGGTCGCCGACAACGAGTTGGCTCCGAGACCGAAGAAGTCGTCCGTCGCACCAACTCTGTCGAGACCAAGCACCTCTGCCACGACGTCGGCGATCGCGATTTCGACGTCGCCTTGCGGCGGCACGTACTCGGTTGAGCCGAAGTCGGGCGATGGCAGAGCGTTACGGTCCAGCTTTCCCGCCGGATTGAGTGGCATGGCCTCGAGTACGGTCCAGATGGTCGGTCGCATGTATTCCGGCAGCCGCGACGCTATCGCCGAGCGCGCGGCATCGACGTCCAGGTCCGGTCCCGACGGCGTGACGAACGCCGCCAGATGGCTTCCGCCGTCGGGAGAGTTGACCACCAGCGCGGCGGCGTTACTCACCTCGGCGAGGTCGGTGAGCGCTGCCTCGATCTCCCCCAGCTCGATGCGCTGCCCGCGCAACTTGACCTGAAAGTCGGTGCGGCCGAGATACTCGATCGCTCCGGTGCGATTCCACCGCACCAGATCACCCGTCCGGTAGAGCCGACCACCGACGCGCAACGGGTCGGCAACGAAGCGTTCGGCACTCAACCCGGGCCTGTGCGCGTACCCGCGGGCGACCTGAACGCCTCCGAGGTAAAGCTCACCGGGAATGCCGGGGCCCGTCGGGTGAAGTCGTGCGTCGAGGATGCGCAAGTCGGTGTTCCACACCGGAACACCGATCGGCACGGTTTGGCCCACCGAATCCAGATCCGCATGGCTGACTTCGACCGCCGCCTCCGTCGGACCGAACAGATTGTGCAGCCCGGCGTGCGGGAGCACTTCACGAACGTTGCGCGCCAACGCCGGTGGGAGAGCTTCACCCGACGCGAACACGTACCGCAGCCCGTCGAGTCGCCCGAGTCGTCCATGGTCGACGACGTCGAGGAATGTGGCGAGCATCGACGGAACGAAATGCACGCTCGTCGCCCTGGTGCGTTCGAGCAGATCGATGAGATAGTCCGGGTCGGCGTGCCTGCCATCTGCGGTGATCGCCATTCGGGCACCGGCGAGCGTCGGCGCGAAGAGCTCGGGAACCGATACGTCGAAGGTGAACGGCGTCTTGAGAATCACCGTGTCGTCGGAGGTGAGAGGGAACGTCGACAGACCCCATCGAAGCCTGTTGAGGACGGAACGATGGGAGACGCTGACGCCCTTGGGAATACCCGTCGACCCCGACGTGAACAGCGTGTACAGCGCATTGTCCGGATGTAGTGAACCCCGGCGCTCGCTGTCGTTGATCGGCCGTGACGCCGCGGAGCCGAGAGTGGCGACGGCCTCGTCGAGACTCACCTCGACGAGTCGTAGATCCGTTGCGGTGGCGATCTTCTCCGCCAGCACCGGCGGAATATCGCCGTCTCGCACCAGGATCAGGCGCACCTGTGCTGCCGAGCACATGTGGTCGAGTCTCTCGATCGGGGCTGCGGGATCGATCGGCACGTATTGACCACCCGCCGCGACGACCGCGTGTACCGCGATGACCATCTCCGGCGATCGTGGGATGCACACACCGACCGCAACCTCAGGCCCGACACCTGATCGGATGAGTCGTCGCGCAGTAGAGTTGACCGCGGCGGCGAACTCGTCGAAACCGAGTTCTCTTCCGTCGAATTCGAGTGCCGCACCGTCGAAACCGTGTGTCGCGGCGAGCAGATCAGCGAGAGTGACCGCACTGAGCTCGACGGTCGGTCCTGCCGAACGTTCCTCGATCCGCGCGAGCTCGACATCATCAGGTTGACCGAGATCGCCGATCGCCCGACCGGGTTCGCTCACCACCTCGCCCAGCACTGCCAGAAGAAGGTCCACAAACGAGGACGCGGTGTCGGCGCTGAAGAGGTCGGTCGCGTACTCCAGTACGCCGACAAGCGAGCGCGGAGGCGGCGCCTCACCCGTACGCTGTTCCCCCGCAAACAATCCGGCGGCGCCCTCGACGAAAGTGATGGACATGTCGTTGTCGGTGAGGTCGCGGTACTGCTCGACCAGTTCTGCGGTGACGCCGGAGAGGTCGAAGCGTGTGTCCTGCGAACTCTGCAGCACGAGCATCACCTGGAAGATCGGCGAATGTGCGGTGCTGCGGGGAGGATCGACAGCTTCGACGACCAGGTCGAATGGGACGTCGGCGTTCGCGAACGCTGCGAGATCGTCTTCTCTGATCGTCGCCAGCAACTCGTCGAACGACATTGCCGAACCCAGCTCGGTGCGCAGCGCGATGGTATTCACGAACATTCCGACGAGATCGTCGAGTCCGCGCTCACCTCGTCCAGCGAACGGGGTTCCGACCACCAGGTCACGTTCACCGGTCAGCCGATGCAGTAGAACCACCGTCGCCGCATGCAGGATCATGAACAGCGATACGTTGTGCGCCTTTGCAGTTGCGTCGATCGCGGCAACCAGATCCGGGTCGAGCGCGAATGGCACCGCCGACGCCATGTGTGACTGCACGGCGGGGCGTGACCCGTCGATGGGCAGCGAGATGGCGTCAGGTGCGCCGCGCAGCGTGCCCGTCCAAAACGCGAGCTGTCGCCCTGCGGGCGACCCGGGATCGGTGGGCTCGCCGAGGACATCCCGGTGCCAAAGCGTGTAGTCGGCGTACTGCACCTGCAGCGGAACCAGAGCGGCACTGCGGTTCTCACGGTGCGCGGCGTAAGCAGTAAGCATGTCGCGTGCGAGCGGACCAAGCGAACCGCCGTCACCGATCACGTGGTGTACGACAAGCACGAACACGAAGTCGAGATTGTCGACTTCGATCAGCGTCGCACGTAACGGTGGCTGCTCGGCGAGGTCGAACGGAGCTGACGCGACGGACGCTATCTCCGCGTCGAGTCGGTCGGTGACGCCGCGAAGGCGCACTGGCGGCGCGATATCGAGCCGCGGACGGATCTCGTCGACGCCGAGAATCTGTTGCGCCGGAACGCCGTCCACCACGACAAACCGCGTGCGCAGCGTCTCGTGCCGGGCGATCACGTCACGCATCGCGGCGTCGAGCGCGCGGGGATCGAGGTCGCCGCGGAAACGGAGCACGAGGGGCAGGTTGTACACCGTGCTCGACGGATCGAGTTGGTTCAAGAACCAAATTCGACGTTGGGCAAAGGACAGGGGGATATGCTCGGGCCTCGTCCGCGCGGTGAGCGCGATGCGATTCTCGTGATCGCGGTCACCGACGCGCGCCGCCAGCTCACGAACCGTCGGCGCCTCGAAGATGTCGCGCACGGTGACCGTGAGACCTTGCTCCTCTGCGCACCTCGCTGCGATCTGCGCTGCTGCAAGGGAATTGCCGCCGACATCGAAAATCGACGTCGCGACACCCATGTCCGGAGTCCCGAGGACGTCGGACACGATCTCGAGCAGCGCGCGTTCGAGATCGGTTTCTGGTTCGACGATCACATCGTCGAGTTCGACGACCGGATCGGGCAGCGCCCGGCGGTCGAGCTTGCCGTTGACCGTCAACGGGAGTCGGTCCAAGATCATCACGACATCTGGAACCATGTAGCCAGGCAGTCGGGCCGACGCCGAGGTGCGCACGGCGGCGGCATCGAGCATTTCGCCCGGTTCCCCGGCGACGATGTAGCCAACGAGTTGTTCGAGACCGGAGTCATTGTGCTTCACCGCAACCGCAGCGGCCACGACACCATCAGCATCGAGCAGCGCGGCCTCCACCTCGCCCAGTTCGATACGGAACCCGCGGAGCTTCACCTGCGCATCAGACCGTCCGAGGTACTCGAGGCTGCCGTCGCGCACGATCCCGAGGTCACCGCTGCGGTACATGCGCGATCCCGCCGGGCCGAACGGATCGGCGACGAAACGGGTCGCCGTGAGGCCCTCACGGCCGAGATAGCCGCGAGTCACCTGCGTTCCACTGAGGTACAGTTCTCCCGGCACCCCGTCGGGAACAGGATTGAGTCGCGCGTCGAGAAGGTAGATCGCCAGTCCCGGCAATGCGTTTCCGACGTCGGACGCTGCGGTCGATGCCACGAAGTCGGCCGAAAGAGCACGGAAGGTCGAGTGCACGGTGGTCTCGGTGATCCCATACATATTCACCAATGTCGGTCCAGCAGAGCCAGACTCCGACAGTCTGTCGTCGTACCACCTGCGCACCTGAAGGAAATCGAGCGCCTCGCCCGCGAAGATCATGTACCTGACGTGGTCGCTGAAGGAGGCCGGTGCGCCCGGGCGTACCGCGGCAGCCAGCTGATAGAACGCAGAGGGTGTTTGCGAGACAACGGTGACCTGCTGCATCGCCACCAGTCGGGCGAAGTCCTCCGGGCTTCGCGTCGTCATGAAATCGACGACGACCAGTCGTCCGCCAAACAACAGTGCGCCCCAGATCTCGAAGACAGAGACGTCAAAGGCGTACGAGTGGAACATCGTCCACACATCGCTCTCACCGAAGTCGTACATGCGCGCGGCCGCGGCCATCAGCGCGACAACACTGCGATGCTCGACGACAACACCCTTGGGCCGACCCGTCGATCCCGAGGTGTAGATCATGTAGGCGGCCGAATCCGCTGCGACTGCGCGTCGTTCGAATTCGACACCGGTGACCGACGCGCCGGTGACTGATTCCCGCTCGACGCCGAGGAAACTCAGGGCCGAGATGTCCTGCGGTGAGCAGAGCACTAGCGCCGGGCGAGCATCTGAAACGATGAACGCAAGTCTGTCCCGGGGATGAGCGGTGTCCAGTGGGAGATACGCGGCACCCGATTTGAGAACCCCGAGAATCGCTACGAGCAGGTCTGCGGTTCGCGGAAGTGCCAGTCCGACAACACTCTCCACCCCGATACCGCGTGCACGCAATCCGGCAGCGAGGTCGTCACTCGCCGTGTCGAGTTGGTCGTAGGTCAGCGACCGGCCACTGGTATCGGATACCGCGGTTGCGCCGGGATGCCTCTGGGCCGCCGACCAGAAGAGGCCCGGAAGCGACTCCCAATCGTCGGTGCCTGCGAGTTCGCCTGCGCGCCGACGGATCTCCAACATCGCCTGCTGCGTGGCCAGAGCCGTGGCAGCTGGGTCACCATCGACGGTTCCGATATGCCCCGCCACCGTGGCTGTGACGGCCGCCTCGGTATCGATGCCCCGATCGGCGAGCATTTGCACAGTCCCGGCCAATTGGGTGTTCAACTGCCCGAAGGCGACCGAAGACCCGCTGGGCGTGACAAAGGCGTCGGCAGCAGGCGCGAGAGACGCCGCAATCGCCACCAGGGTCGCCGTGGAGGGTGGCCCTCCCCACCCGCGTGAAATGTCCGTTGCCGAATCCACGGTCGTCACGGGCGATGTGCCTCCTCAGTGGTCACTGACTGTGTTGCGTTGTCCCGCAGCGCCTTCAACACTTCATCGAGCGCTTCTGGTCCACCGGCTGCCATCGGCGGAACACTGGTCATCAACGCCATTGTCAGCGCTGAGTCGTCGCCGGCGTCGGGCATCACGACAGCCATCGCGGTCATCGAAGCCTCTATGTCGGCGAAGGTCAGCGACACCCCGGAAAAGTCGATCGCGATGGCAGCGGGCGTCTCACCTGCTGCAATACGGACGAGGTCGGCGAGCGGGACGTCGTGTGCGCTCACGGTCTCGACCGGTGATCGCTGCAGTTCGTCCTCGAGACGAATGTCTATGTCTCCGACGATGCTGCTCGAGTCCGCGACGACTGCGTCGAGCACCAGCGCGAAGCGCGCGGCCATCCGTGCAACGGTCGACTCATCAAAAAGGTCTCTTGCGTAAGTGATCTGACCGTCGATCGAGTTGCCGGCGCCGCCGGTGGGCGTCAGCGTCAGTTGCAGATCAACCTTGGCCGAGACGTCGGGTTCGCCCAGCGGAGTTGCGCGCACTCCGGGTAGTTCGACGACGGGGAACTCGAAGTTCTGGAATGCGAACATCACCTGGAACAGCGGGTTGTACGACACCGGCGGATGCCTCAGAACGCGTGCCACGATGGCGTCGAACGCGACGTCTGTGTGTGAGAAGTCCGAGAGGTCCTCATGACGAACTCGCGCGAGCAACTCGGTGAACTGCTCGCCCGGACGTACCGATGTCCGCAGCGGCAACGTGTTGACGAACATGCCGACGACCCGTTCGAGGGCCTGCTCGCCACGCCCGGCGTAGGGCGTCCCCACGACGATGTCCTCGACACCACTGACGCGGCTGAGGAAGACGACGTATGCGGCGTGCATCACCATGAAGAGCGTCGTGTTGTTACTTCGCGCGATCGACTCGAGCGCCGCGACAACGTCGGGTGCTATCTCGAATTCGACTGCGCCGCCGGCGAAGCTCGGTGATCTCGACCGGTCCCTGTCCGTCGGCAACTCGAGCAGATCCGGAACGCTCGCCAGACGCTCACTCCAGTAGGAGAGTTGACGCTCCTCCTCGGTGACACCGTCACTTGTGTGGGCAAGTTTCTCGGCCTGCCACAGGGCGAAATCGGCGTACTGAATCGACAGCGGACGCCAGTGCGGGGCATGTCCGCCAGATCGTGCGGCGTAGGCCTCCATCAGGTCCCTTGCGAGCGGAGCCATCGAGGCACCGTCGGCGCTGATGTGATGCACGACGAAGGACAACACATGCCCGGTATTGCTGACTCGGAGCAGCTTCAGTCGGATTGGGGGTTGCTCTGTGACGTCGAACCCCACGGCATTGACCTCTGCGATCGCCGAGGCGATGTCGTCCGACACATCGACGACTTGCATGTCGATTCGGTCCGCGGCGTCGTCAGCAGGAATAATCACCTGGACCGGACGACCGTTAACCATGGGATACGTAGTCCGAAGCGACTCGTGGCGCCGGATCACGTCCTGTACGGACGCCGTCAGTGCCTCGATGTCGAGATCGCCCTCTAGCCGCAGTGCCATCGAGACGTTGTATGCCGCAGAGTCCGGATCAGCACGATTGAGCAGCCACATACCGCGCTGCACCGTCGAAACCGGAACCATTTCTGCACGCTGGTGCGGTATCAGCCGCGGAACGCTCGATCCACCGAACGAATTCGCTACGTGCGTTGCCAGTTCAGAGGCCGTCGAGGCCTCGAAGAGCTCACGGACGCTGACCTGCCGGTCGAGCACTGTCGACAACCGCGCGGCGAGCTTTGCCGCCGCCAGGGAGTTCCCACCGAGTTCGAAGAAGCCGTCGTGCACGCTCACCCGGTCGAGTCCGAGGGCCTCTGCGAACAGCCCGGCGATCACGTCCTCGAGTTGACTCCGCGGAGCGACGAAATCGGCAGACATCGTGAAATCAACTGCGGGAAGGGACTTTCGATCAACTTTGCCGACACGCGTCAGCGGCCACTCGTTGAGGATCACAACCGTCTGGGGAACCATGTACGCGGGAAGCTGCTCACGCGCAAACGCGAGCAGACCTTCGGGCTGCGGCTCGACGCCCTTGTGAGCGGTGACATAGGTGACGAGCACCGCCTCGCCCGCAGGCCCGGTTACGCCGATGCTCAGTGCGGCGTCGATCTCGGGGTGCGCGGCCAGTGCTGCATCGACTTCCCCTGGCTCGATCCGCAGCCCGCGAATCTTCAACTGGAAGTCGCTGCGTCCGTGGTAGACGAGCTCTCCGGTCGGACGTCGGGTGACGCGGTCGCCGGTGCGATACATCCTCCCGTGGCCGAACGGGTCGGCCACGAAACGCGTAACGGTCAGACCCGGCCTACCCCGGTAGCCAAGGGCAACCTGGTCTCCCGCCAAGTACAGCTCTCCGGCTACCCCGTCGGGCACCGGACGCAGAGCCGAATCCAGCACGCGCGCAGTGACACCGGGCAACGCTGTACCAATCGTCACTTCCGCGTCGGCCCGCAGCGGACCCGCGAGCGTGGCCCAGACGGTGCACTCCGTCGGACCGTACAGATTGAATACTCGGCGCTGCGACCAGCGGCCGAGAAGCTCGGCACTCAGCGCCTCGCCCCCGCTGAGGATCGTCGAGAGCGAAACCGCTCGGTGCGGATCGAGCGTCGCGAGCACGGAGGGTGTCAGGAGCGCGTGCGTGACCTCGTGTCGCTCGATGAAGTCGCTGAGCTGCTCGCCCGCGTAGGTGTCCGACGCGGCGACCACCAACTGCGCACCCGCGGAAAAGGCCAGGAGGAGTTCGAGTATCGACGCATCGAAACTCGGCGACGACACGTGCAGAACTCGGGAATTGCGGTCGACTCCGAAGCTCTCGACCAAATTGTGCGCGAAACCGGCCAACCCGAGATGGCTGACGGCGGTCGCCTTGGGCGTACCCGTCGAACCGGACGTGAAGATCAGGTACGCGACGTCGGAGAGATCGATCGGCCTGGTGCGCTCGGCGTCAACGATCGGACCCGCTCCGTGTCCCGCGATCTGGATCTCGGTGTCGGGGTCATCCATCTCAATCCACGACACCGCGGCCTCGTTGATTTCGGCGTCCGGCGCGGACCGCCGACCATCGGCTGTCAGCCGAATACCTACTCGCGCACCTGAATCTGCGAGCATCGTCGCACGCCGCGCGGCAGGCTGCCCCGGATCGAGAAGCACGAAGCCCGCACCGCTCTTGATCACCGCGAGCGTCGCCATCACCGAATCGGGCGAGCGCGGAATGCTGATGGCTACGATATCGCCCGGACCGACTCCGCGAGCGATCAATTCACGCGAGAACTGGTTGGTACGTGCGATCAGATCGGCATAGCGAGTTCGGTACTCGCCGTCCATGGCCAGTGCGGTGGGTAGTCCCCGCGCGGTACCCGCCTCGATGATCGCGGCAAAGGTCTGCGGGTCAACCGGTGCCGGCCGCGGCACGGTGTCGCGATTACCGGCATCGACGATGTCGAGCGACCCGACCGACCTGGTTGGGTCTGCGAGCATTCCGTCGAGCACCTCGAACAAGAACCCGGTTAGACGTTGGACAGACTCTCTCTCGAATATGTCTGTTGCGTAGGAGAACTCGGCGTCGATGTGCTGGGCGCCATCTCGCGTCGACTGCACGAACGAGACGCTCAGATCGCTCTTCGCCGCCGGGACGCGTACCGCCCGCACCTGCACGGGAGCATCATCAACCGCCATCGCCGGGTGCCCGTGCTGCCACGTCACGCCCACCTGATAGATCGGCGTGTGAGAGAGGGATCGATGGGGCGCGAGCTCGTCGATCACTACATCGAAGGGCGTCTCCGATCGTGCGAGCACAGCAGCGAATTCGCCACGGACTTCTCCGATCAGTGCACTGACCGACAGCCTGGATAGGGGCCGGACCCGGACAAGTACGGTGTTGACGAACATGCCGACCACATCGTCGAGAACCTTGTCGGCCCGACCGGCAACTGCAACTCCGATCGGCACGTCGTCGACCCCGGCCAACCGCGAGAGCACGATACTGAGAGCGGTGTGGACGACCATGAACGGTGTAACGCCGCGGCTATCGGCCAGCTCGAGGATACGTCGGGTGCGAATCTCCCCAAGCGAGACGTCGACGAAATCGCCGGCACCCGAAGCGATCCGAGGGCGAGGACGATCGGTCGGAAGGTCGAGCAACTCGGGCAGACCCGCGAGGTGATTGCGCCAGAACTCCAACTCGTGCGTGACAAGTGAGTTGGCGTCGTGCCGGTCGCCGAGTCTTTCGCGCTGCCACAATGCGTAGTCCGCGTACTGCAATGGCAAAGGAGCCCAAGTGGGTTCGGTGTCCGACCGGCGTGCCACGTACGCGGCGGTGAGATCCCGAATCAGAGGCGTCAACGACGCACCGTCGCCCGCCACATGGTGCAGGACAACCAGAACCGTCGCGGTGCCGTCGGACAGGAAGATGCGGACACGCAACGGCGTCTCACTCGTGAGGTCGAATCCCCTACTTGCCTCCTGAAGTACCCGTGCGTCCAGATCTGCGGGCGATACATGTTCGACGCCGTGCAGCACATCCGCGGGAAGATCGTCGACGGAACGGATCACCTGGATCGGCTCACCATCAACCGCGGTGAACACCGTTCTCAGCGGCTCGTGACGTGCAACCACATCGACGACGGCGCTACGCATCGCGTCGATATCGACATCTATGAGCGAGACCGTACCCGCCATGTTGTAGGTGCCCGCGGATGGGTCGAGCCTGTTGATGAACCACAGGCGCGTTTGCGCCGACGACAGCGGAAGCGCATCAGGACGGGGCATCGGACGGGGTCCGGACGCCGATTCGTCGATGTCCGTCAGGTGTTTGGCCATCTGACCGATGTCATCGGAGCCGAAGATGTCGAGCACTCGCAACTCTCGCCCGAGTTCGCTGCGCACTCGTGCGGTGAGTCGCGCGGCAGACAGCGAGTCGGCACCAAGACGGAAGAGGTTGTCGCGCATACCGACTCGTGGCACATCCAGCAACTCTCCGATAACCCGCGCCAAACCGATCTCGTCGTCGGTACGCGCGGGGACGTGCTGCTCTTCGGGTTGAGCCGAAGGCGGCGCAAGTGCTGTGCGGTCGAGCTTTCCATTGGGTCCAACAGGGAATTCGTCGACGAAGACAACGGCCGACGGCACCATGTGCGAAGGCAGACGCCGACGGCACCAGCCGAGCAGCGCGTCGGCCGTGACGTCGTTGTCTTCAGTGGTGCCGCCTTCTGCGGTGACGTCACCGGCATCTCGCGATCGGCGAACATAGCCGACAACGGCAGTCCTGCCGTTGTCGGACCGAGCGATCACCACCGCCTTGTCGACACCCGGCAATTCCGCCATGACGCTTTCGATCTCGCCCAGTTCGACGCGTTGTCCACGGATCTTCACCTGGAAGTCCGCGCGGCCGATGTACAGAATCTCGCCGGCGGCGGACCACCGAACGAGGTCGCCTGTGCGGTACATACGTGTTCCGCCGTCGTATGGGTTGGCCACGAACCGATCCGCGGTGAGGCCCGGCTGACCGGTATATCCGATGGCCAACTGGTCGCCAGCGAGATACAGCTCGCCCGTAGCGTTGACCGGGACCGGCCGCAGCTGCGAATCAAGCACGTAGACAGAGACATTCGGCACCGGTCGCCCGATCGGCACGTCTGCAACGTTGGAGTCGACGCGGTACTCGGTCACATCGACGGCCGCCTCGGTCGGGCCGTACAGATTGACGAGATCGACCGCGGTCCGAGACCGAACCGTCGCGGCGAGTTCGGCGGCGAGAGCTTCACCAGAGGTGAACACCCGACGCATACTCGCAGGGAACATTGCCGAGACGGCCTTCGACTCGAGGACCTCGCTGAAGACGTCCAACATCGACGGCACGAAATGTGCGACGGTGACCGCACGCTCTTCCATGAGCGAGTGCAGGTAGTCGGGATCGCGGTGCCCGCCCGGCTGAGCAATGACCAATCGGGCGCCGGTCCGCAAGGGCCACAACAGCTCCCAAACAGAAACGTCGAACGTGATCGGCGTCTTGTACAGCACACGGTCGTCGACGCCGAGCGGGTAGTGCTTCTGCATCCACTCGAGGCGGTTGATCACGGCGCGGTGGCCGACCTCGACTCCCTTCGGAGCGCCGGTCGACCCAGACGTGAAGATGACGTAGGCGGCCGGACCCGCCAGTGAGCGCGGTTCGGAGTCTGCGTCGTGTCCACGTTGCGCTCCGCCGCGCTCGAGGTAGGCGTCGTCGACAACCACCGCGGCACCGACCGTGTCGGTGATCTGTGTTCGACGTGCGGCGGGAGCCTGCGGGTCGACGGGCACGTATGCGGCACCGAGTGTCAATGCGGCGTAGACGGCGCACACCTGGTCGACGCCACGTTCGAGGCTGACAACCACGGTGTCACCGACGCCGACGCCATCGGCCCGCAGCCGAAGGGCGAGGTCTGACCGCATCTGCGAGAATTCGTGATAGGTCCATGTCTGGCCGTCGAACTCGATTGCGGTCGCGTCGGGCGTCGCACGACATTGGGCGTCGAACGGTCCCAGGACCGACCCGTCGGCGTCGATCTCCATCGGTTCGCCGGCTCCGAGGGCGAGCAGGTCCCCACGCTCCTCCGGAAGCAGCAGCTCAACGCGTTCGATCGGAGATTCGAGGTCAGAGAGCAACGCACGGGTGAACGCGATGAATCGCCTGACATGACGGTCGAGCTCACGCTCGGTGTACAGGTTGGGATTGCCGTGCAGGTCGACGGTCAAGGGCGCACCGGGACTGGCCTGGTAAAGGTTGCAGCGCAGGTCTTCGAGGATTCCCGAGGACAGAATGTGGTAGCCGACGGTCGCGCCCGTCACCGTGACCGGCTTGTCGAAGAACATCATGTTCACGATCGGGCCGAAGGAGGCGTAGACGGTGTCGGCGAGGCCTGCCTCGAGGCGAATGTCTTCGAATCTGAATCTCTGGTGGCGCAACGCCCCGGTCAGCTCGAGCTGCATCTGCGCGATCAGCTCACGCATCGTGGCGTCGGAAACCGACCGGGCGCGCACCGGAAGCATGTTGGAGAGCATGCCCCCGCCGTTGCGGACCTTTGCAGTTGCTCGACCTGTCACGGGCAGACTGAGGACCACCTCGTCCGTGCCGGTCATGCGCGCCAGGAAGGCCGAAAATGCTGCGGTCAGGACGACAGCAGCCGACGAATTGAGACCTGATGCCACCGATTCGACGAGACCCTGCGTTTCGGCATCGACGTCGTACCCGGCGACGACGTTGTGCGCCGATAGCGGGGCTGTCGCCGACTGCGCCGACAAGGTGACGCGTTCGGGAAGGTCGCGAACCTTCTCGGCCCAGTACTCGCGGTCGCGTTCCCGGCGGGTGCTCGACGCATACGTCTGGTCGTAGTCGACGATCTCCGCGAGCCCTGCTCGCGCAGGTTCTGTCTCGTGGGTGCCGCCGAGCCGCGCGTTGTACAGATTGAGCGCGGTCATGAGACTGGTCAGGGCGGAGTACCCGTCGAGCACGATGTGGTGGCCGCCCATGTAGAGGATCGTTCGGTCGTCGGCTATGCGTAGTAGGCACGCCGTGGCCAAGGGTCCCGCGGTCAGGTCGATCGAGCGCGCGTATTCCGCCCGCATCCACTCGAGCGCGCGCGCTTCGGCGTCGCACTGCCCACGAAAGTCCAATTCATCGACCTCAAAGTTGACCGTGCGATCAACTATTTGAATCGGCACTCCGCCGACCTCGGAAATCCTTGTGAAAGGAGATTCGAATTCCCATGCCGCGTCACGAATACACCGTTTGAGCAGCTCACGATCGATTTCTCGGTCTTTGTCGCGGATATCGATGTAGTGCGCGATGGTGATGGAGTAATGCGCGGTGAGGTTCTCTGCGAACCACATTCCGCGCTGCGCGGCCGTCAGCGGCAAGAACCCGTTCGGGGTAGTCTCACCACCGATCAACGCCCCAACATCCATCCCGACAATCCTCACTGACGTCTTATGGCTGATACTGCACGAAGCCCGCTCATTCCACACTAGGACATGAACCCCACGTACGAATATCTGCTCTTCGGACCCTCTTGGGTACACGGCCGCGCGAATATCCGCAGGAAATTCACAGCGAACCATTTACTCCAGACAACCCGGGGGGGCGGCTTCCGTGGATCTCCTCTAGAACGTCGCTCTGCGGTTACCTGGCGTTACACGCAAGACGATTCTGAGAATTCGTGTCATCGTTCGCGAGACACACCAACCACGTGTAACACCTAACGTTCGACGGACGGTCATACAGAGGAGAACAGTTGCTCTCGGTCGGATCCCACGATTCGATCACGGCACTCTTGATCCTGAAGTCACGCGATTGCGTAGGGTCGAGAGTGCGGCGAAGCCATAACAACGCCAGTCGCCAGACGGGTGTGCACCGAAGCGAGGAGACCGATGCCAGAGCAGTCGCGCGGCCGCCACGCAGCACGCGATCCGGCGATCGCGGACAGCGGATACGTGCTGTCATCAGCGCGCGCCGCTGGTGACGGTATGTGGGCAACACGTGGCGACAGTGGGGCCGAGGGCGACACGAGAGCCAGGGGCAGCGATACGTTGGCCGAGGGTAGCGGAGCCTCACCCGGCCGCCACGCTGCCGTCGATGGCGATTCGGGGTGGCGACCTCGGGTAGCAGCGGACAGCAGCACGGCACGTCTGAACGGCACGCAGCAGCCAAATGGCGCTCAGGCTATGGATGGCACGCAGTGGGCTCAGTCGGCACACCCCCCTGTCACAACGCCTCCGACAACGCGCCCGCAGACGACGGCTGACATCGCTGTCCTCGACACCATCGGCGACGGTTGGCGCACGGCGAGCGACACCGATTGGCCGGGCCGCCCGGCGCCGACAGTGCGCACAGTAACAACGGGACCTAAACCGCCAACCGAGTCCACGCAGACCACCGGGAACCCGCACACAACGGCGTCGCCGGAGCCCACACAGGCCGCGCAGACATCAGCACACGCTGCTCCCGCCATCGAGGTGCGCAACCTCCGGAAGGTGTTCGGAGACAACGTCGCAGTCGATGACGTGAGCTTTTCGGTGCCTGCAGGCAAGGTGCTCGCGGTACTCGGGCCGAACGGCGCGGGCAAGACGACGACGGTCAACATGCTGTGCACACTTCTCAAGCCCGACGCAGGATCGGCGACCGTTGCAGGTCACGACATCACCGACAACCCAGCGGGTGTGCGCAGGGCGATCACACTCACCGGACAGTTCGCTGCGCTCGACGAGGCGCTCAGCGGTCGCGAGAACCTGGTGCTCTTCGGTCGGCTCCTCGGCCTCGGCAAGAAGCGAGCAACCGAACGCGCAGCTGAGCTCCTCGAGATGTTCGGGTTGACCGGAGCCGCCGAACGCAAGGTCCACGAGTATTCCGGAGGTATGCGACGTCGGATCGACATCGCGTGTGGCCTGGTCACGTCGCCTGAAGTCGTGTTCCTCGACGAGCCGACCACCGGACTCGACCCGCGTAGCCGACACGAGGTGTGGTCTCTCGTCTCTCGTCTACGCGAGTCGGGAGTGACGACCCTGCTCACCACGCAATATCTGGAAGAGGCCGATGTACTCAGCGACAGCATCGTCGTCATCGATCACGGTCGGGTCATCGCCGAGGGCACATCGGACGAGCTGAAGTCGCAGACCGGCGGAACGGTCTGTGAAGTGACCCCGACCTTCGCCGAGGACATCCCGCGGTTGACCGAGTTGCTCTCCGATCTCATCCGTAGGTCGAAGGACTCCACTCAGACCAGCGAGGACGAAACCGACTCGATTGCGGTGCCCGCGCCCGACGGGACCCAGACTCTCGTCGAAGTGGTCCGTCGATGCACGGAGGCCAAGATCGAGCTCTCTGATGTGGTCATGCGCAAGCCCTCTCTCGACGAGGTCTTCCTGGACCTGACCGCACCATCCCAGGACGCGGACGCGTGACCGCGGTCGAGCCGGGACTCGGAGCAGTCGTCGCGGCGTCGCCACGGGCCGTCGAGCAATGGTGGGCGCTGACGTCTAGGGGCCTCATGCGCGTCATACGCACAGGTGAGATCGCGTTCTCCCTGATCGCACCAGCACTATTCGCGCTGTGCTTCTATCTGCCGCTGCGCACGATCATGAACCAATACCCGGGCATGAACTACGCGCAGTACCTCATGCCGATCATCGCACTACAGTCCATGGGTTTCGCCGCCACTTCCGCGGCGATGCGATCGGCCACCGACACCGATGCAGGCATCAACCGCCGCTTCCGTGCGATGCCGATTCCGTCGGCGATTCCGGTGCTGGCGCGGACGTCGACGAACGTCGTTCTACTCGTTGTGGCACTGATGTGTGCGTGCGTAGCAAGTCTGATGATCGGCTGGCGCCCCGTCGACGGCGGTCAAGGCGTCGGGCTGGTCGTTCTGTCACTCGCGATCGGTTTGTTGTTCGTACTCCTGGCCGACGCGATCGGCGCGGTGGCGCCGAGCCCCGAGGCAACCAGTCAGATCCTGGGCCTGCCCCTGCTGATCTTCGGGATGCTCTCCACCGGCTTTGTGCCCGAGACGCAGTTTCCCGAGTGGATACGCCCATTCGTTCGTAATCAGCCGTTCTCCCAGCTGACCGGCGCCATGCGCAGCCTCAACGATGGAACGGCCACCTGGCACACGTTGTATCCGGCATTCGCGTGGATGGCGGGTTTCGCCGTCCTGTGTGTGCTGCTGTATCAACTCGCCAGACGAAAGCTCGGACGATGACCGCTGCCGAAGCGGTCACCGCAACCACCTTCGTCGGGCCTACCGTGCACGCCGAAGACTCAGAGCGGTCGGTGCACGCGTTTCTCGACCAGACCCGCGCACTCACCGGCCGCCAGTTGTCGGTGTGGTTTCGCGATCGCTCGACGATGCTCCAGAGCCTCATCGTGCCGGTCATCAGTATGGTGATGTTCAAGGTCGTCCTCGGTGACGCGGTCGGCAACGCGACGGGCCAGGACAGCGCGTTCGGCACCGTCCCGCTGGTGATCCTATTGGGTGCGATGTTCGGTTCCATGGCGGCGGGTGTGCGCCTGAATCTCGAGTCGGGCACTGGCCTGCTCGCCCGGCTCTATGTACTACCGATCCACCGCAGCGCCGACCTCGCCGCGCGGGTATGCGCGGAGTTGACCCGCATCCTGATGACCACACTGATCTTGCTGGCAGCGGGTTATCTGATCGGCTTCCGCTTGAATCAGGGTGCACTCCCCGCGATAGGCATCGTGATGATCGCGCTCGTCTACGGGATCGCATTTTCGACGATGGTCCTCGCACTGGCCGTCAACTCCCCCGCCAAAGCCCCACTGGTACCGCTGCTTTCGCTGATTTCGACGTTGCTCATGTTCTTCAACTCCGGCTTCGCCCCGGCAGACACCTACCCCGGCTGGCTTCAGCCGATCGTCAACAACCAGCCGATGTCGCCCGCAATCGAGGTGATGCGGGCGCTCGCGGCGGGCGGCCCCATCACCGAGAACCTGATCAAGACGCTCGCCTGGGCCGCGGTGATGATCGGGGTATTCCTTCTTCCCGCGATTCGCGGGTATCGAAAGGCCGCGACCCGCCGTGGGTGACGTTCGTTAGCTTCCGGTAGCTAGGCACCGAGAGAAAGGAGCAACTGTGACAATCTCGCTGGTCATCCCGGCATACAACGAAGAGGCCACCATCGCCGCCTGTCTGGATAGCGCGGTCGCACAGCAACCAGCGTTCGACGAGATACTCGTCGTCGACAATTCGTCGACAGACAGCACAGTAGCCATCGTCGGCGAGTATGTGGCCGCCGATCACCGCATACGACTCATCGTCGAACCGCGTCAGGGCGTCGCGTTCGCAAGAGCCACCGGGTTCGATGCGGCCCGCGGCGACATCATCGCTCGAATCGACGCCGACACACGTATGGCCCCGGGATGGTCGGAAGCAGTGCTCGACTCTCTGCGCAATGGCACGTGGGCCGCGGTTACCGGCGTGCTCATGTTCTACGACGCACCGCTGCAGGGCGCATTGACGGCCGCATATCTGTGGAGCATGAGAATCCAGGGCAAGGGCGACGGCGGTGAACTACCCGCTGTGGTCGGAGCAAGCATGGCCATCCGTGCAACCGCTTGGGCCACCGTCCGCGAGTGGGTTACGCATCACGACCTGCCTGGTACACACGAAGACCAGGTGCTTAGTAATGCATTGCGGCGCCAAGACATCCCGATGTACTACAACCCCGACATGCGTGCCCTGACGTCGCCGCGACGGGTGCTGATCGCTCCAACGGGAAACGTCAGCCTTCTCGTTGCGGGTATCAAGACGGCGATCGACGATCGTGACTTCGGCGACGCCGCGGTGCGCGTGGTCGCCGCCCCATTCAATCTTGCCTTCTTCACGCTCCTGTGGCTCGTCGTACGGCCGTGGGACCCCGCGTCAGGAACGTGGTCCCTCGCAAGGTTCTTCGCGCCCGTCGAGCAGCGCGGCTCGGCCATCACCCGATAGTTCAGCGGCCCGAGGTGATGAGCTTACGTTCGCGCTTCATCTTCTTCAGTAGCCGATGTGGGCGCCAATTCTTCTGATCGTCGTCCCACGGCCTGAAGATGAGCCACATTCCCGTGAACGTCACTATCCGAAATGGCAACTCCGCACACATCATCGCAACAACCTTTCGATCGCCGCGCGCGGCAGCTGTTCGGATCCCGGCCAGGATGTACTGTCTGTTCTCCCAGGGAGAATGGCGGAACTGGCGCATCGACGTATCGACGATCATGGCAGGTAGAAAATAGCGCTTGAGCTGTCGCTCACGCAGCGCCAGCCCCAAGTCGAGGTCATCCCAGATGTCAGCTCTGTCGGACAACGAGTCCTTCACTGCGTGCCAGGCATCCGACCTCAACGCGAAGTTCGCTCCAGCGATCGACTCGATGTCACCGCCGTCTTTCAGCTTGCCTCCCATTGCACCGAGCGCGAGCTTGTGCATGCGGTCGTACGCCGGACCGTCGGACGCGAGGATCAGTCCCGTCACAGCCGCGTAGTCGGCCCCTTGGCGGCTATCGAGAAAGCTCACGATTTGATCTGCCCACTCGGGTTTCGCCAGGGTGTCGGCGTCCGTCCTGGCGATGATGTCCGACGACGCGGCATCGAAACCACATCTGCGCGCCGCGACGATACCCTTCGTCGGCTCGTGAACCAGCCTCACACGGCTTCCGTACTCGGCGATGTACTCGCTGACCACATCGGCGGTGCGATCGGTCGACGCATTGTCGACGATGATGATCTCGTCGATAGGCCGTGTCTGATTGAGCAAATGGTCGAGACAGTCCCCGATCGAGCCCTCCTCATTGAAAGCAGGAACTACGACGGACAGTGTGCTCATGCAGGTCTCCATCCAATGGCGGTCACAGTCCCCCGGCCATTCTCCACACTAGTGCGCCAATGCGTCGCCGCCGCCCGGCAAACACGCAGGTGACTGTAAGCGGAGAAACGACCGCCTACCCTCGGACCCATGACAATCGACAAAACCGGAGCCGAAACCAACGTCACCCACCTCGCCGACGAGAACCGCTACCAGATCAGCGTCGACGGCAGGGTCGCAGGACTGACCGCCTACCGGGATCGTGATCATGACGGCACCGCCGAGCGCGTTTTCTACCACACCGAAGTCGGCCCGGATTTCGGCGGACGCGGCCTAGCCACGATCGTCATTCAGGAAGCCCTCGACGACTCGATCGCCGCGGGCAAGCTGATCGTCCCCGTCTGCCCAATGGTTCGACACTTCTTGTCCGAGCATGCCGACTACGCGGAGAAGTCCCGCAAGGTCACGCCCGACGACATCAACTGGATTCAGTCGGTGACCACGTAGGCGCAATCGGGTCCAAAGTCCCTGGTCTGGCGCTGACCATCGTTCTTATCGTTGAAGTGTGAGCGGGGGTGGACGACCGCTCACCGCGACGGTCGAGTTGCTCACCGGCCACCTCTCCGGGTGAGTAGCAGCGCACCGATCACCGACCCGCCTGACCATGTCGTCAGGCGGGTCGAGTCGTATCTGCAGCAGGCGCACAATCTTGCACCTACCGCCAGAACAACACCGCGACAAAACAACGGCAATGGCCCGCCCCCGAAAAGGGACGGGCCATTGCCGACTGTGAAGTTGTATGGAGACGGCTCTTACTTTGCCTTCTCCAGCACCTCGACGAGACGCCAGTGCTTGGTCGCGGACAGCGGGCGGGTCTCCATGATCCGCACGCGGTCGCCGACGCCGGCATCGCCCTTCTCGTCGTGGGCCTTGACCTTGCTCGTGGTCCGGATGATCTTGCCGTACAGCGCGTGACGCTTACGATCTTCCAGCTCGACCACGATGGTCTTCTGCATCTTGTCGCTGACGACGTAACCGATGCGCTCCTTGCGACGGTTCCGCTCAGCGGTGTTGGTTTCGGTCACCTTCTGGTCCTCACTCATGCGTCATCACCATCCGGTCCCGACGCCAAACCAAGCTCACGCTCGCGCATCACGGTGTAGATGCGTGCGATCTCGCGACGCACGGTCCGCAGACGACGATTGTTGTCGAGCTGGCCGGTAGCCATCTGGAACCGAAGGTTGAAGAGCTCTTCCTTCGACTCTTTGAGCCGGTCGACCAGATCGGTGTCGCTGAGATCACGAAGCTCAGCTGCTGCAACTCCGAGTGCCATCAGAACTGCTCCTCTCTGGTCACGATCCGGGTCTTGATGGGCAGCTTGTGCTGCGCGCGGCGCAGGGCCTCGCGAGCGGTCTGCTCATCGGGGTAGGTCATTTCGAACAGCACGCGACCCGGCTTGACCGGGGCAACCCACCACTCGGGCGAACCCTTACCGGAACCCATGCGGGTCTCGGCAGGCTTCTTGGTCAGCGGGCGGTCGGGGAAGATGTTGATCCACACCTTGCCGCCACGCTTGATGTGCCGGTTGATGGCGATACGAGCGGACTCGATCTGACGGTTGGTGATGTAGGCGCTCTCCAGAGCCTGGATGCCGAAGTCACCGAACGTCACCTTGGTGCCGCCCTTGGCCTGGCCCTTGAGGCTCGGGTGATGCTGCTTGCGGTGCTTGACCCGACGAGGGATCAACATGCCTCAGCCCTCCTGCTTTTCTGCTCCGGCGCCGGCGCCAGCAGTTGCCTCGGCAGGAGCCTCCGCTGCCCGACCTGCGTCGGTGCTGGTGGCGGTGGTGCCAGAGGCACCGCTGCGGCGAGGACGGCTGGGACGACGCGGACGACGATCCTCGGCTGCCGGCGCGGCTGCGGACAGCTCACGCTTGCCACCGACGATGTCACCCTTGTAGATCCAGACCTTCACACCGATGCGGCCGAAGGTCGTCTTGGCTTCGTAGAGTCCGTAGTCGATGTCGGCGCGCAGCGTATGCAGCGGCACGCGACCTTCGCGGTAGAACTCACTGCGGCTCATTTCTGCACCGCCGAGGCGACCCGAGCACTGGACTCGGATGCCCTTCACGTTCGGCTGACGCATCGCCGACTGGATCGCCTTGCGCATCGCACGACGGAACGCCACGCGGTTGCTCAGCTGCTCCGCAACGCCCTGCGCCACGAGCTGGGCCTCCGACTCCGGGTTCTTGACCTCGAGGATGTTCAGCTGGACCTGCTTACCGGTCAGCTTCTCCAGGTCGCCACGGATGCGGTCGGCCTCGGCGCCACGGCGGCCGATGACGATGCCGGGACGAGCGGTGTGGATGTCGACGCGGACGCGGTCACGCGTGCGCTCGATCTCCACCTTGGCGATGCCTGCGCGCTCGAGCCCCGTCGAGAGGAGCTTGCGGATGGCGACATCTTCCTTCACGTACTCCGCGTACTGCTTGTCGGCGTACCACCGTGAACTCCAGTCGGTGGTGATGCCCAGACGGAAGCCGTGCGGGTTGATTTTCTGGCCCACTGTCAGGCTCCCTTCTTCTTCGGCTGACGCGACCGGCCGCGTGCGGACGATGCCTTCTCGGGAAGACTCTCGACCACAACAGTGATGTGGCTGGTGCGCTTGCGGATACGGAACGCGCGGCCCTGTGCGCGCGGCTGGAACCGCTTGAGCGTGGGGCCCTCGTCGGCGAATGCGGTGGCGACAACGAGCGTCCGGCGATCCAGATCCAGGTTGTTCTCCGCGTTCGCGACAGCGCTGGCGAGAACCTTGTAGACGGGCTCCGACGCCGACTGCGGTGCGAACCGCAGGATGTCGAGCGCCTCGTCGACGTTCTTGCCGCGGACCAGGTCGAGTACACGACGGGCCTTCATCGGCGTCACGCGAACGAACTTGGCCGTGGCCTTCGCGGTGGGATTATCGGTCTGCGTAGTCATTACCGGCGCTTCGCTTTCCGGTCATCCTTGATGTGACCCTTGAAGGTACGGGTGGGGGCGAACTCGCCCAGCTTGTGCCCGACCATGTTGTCCGAGACGAACACCGGGACGTGCTTGCGACCGTCGTGGACGGCGAAGGTGTGACCGATGAAGTCGGGGATGATGGTCGAACGACGCGACCAGGTCTTGATGACCTGCTTGGTGCCTTTTTCGTTCTGCGTGTCCACCTTGGCAAGCAGGTGGTCGTCGACGAACGGGCCCTTCTTGAGGCTGCGTGGCATTCTCTAACTCCCTCCTGTGCTTATCGCTTGTTCTTGCCGGTGCGACGGCGCCGGACGATCAGCTTGTCGCTGGCCTTGTTCTTACGGGTACGGCCCTCAGGCTGTCCCCACGGGCTGACCGGGTGGCGACCACCGGAGGTCTTGCCCTCGCCGCCACCGTGCGGGTGGTCGACCGGGTTCATCACGACACCACGGACGGTCGGGCGCTTGCCCTTCCACCGCATACGGCCGGCCTTACCCCAGTTGATGTTCGACTGCTCGGCGTTGCCGACCTCGCCGACGGTTGCGCGGCAGCGCACGTCGACGCGACGGATCTCGCCCGACGGCATACGGAGGGTCGCGTACGCGCCTTCCTTACCGAGGAGCTGGATCGAAGCGCCCGCGCTGCGAGCCATCTTCGCTCCGCCACCCGGACGCAGCTCAACAGCGTGCACCTGGGTACCGGTCGGGATGTTGCGCAGCGGCAGGTTGTTGCCGGGCTTGATGTCGGCGGCGGGACCGCTCTCCACCACGTCGCCCTGGGACAGACCCTTGGGCGCGATGATGTAGCGCTTCTCGCCGTCCACGAAGTGGAGCAGCGCGATGCGGGCGGTGCGGTTCGGGTCGTACTCGATGTGAGCGACCTTGGCGTTGACGCCGTCCTTGTCGTTACGACGGAAGTCGATCAAGCGGTATGCGCGCTTGTGACCGCCGCCCTTGTGCCGGGTGGTGATCCGGCCGTGTGCGTTACGTCCACCGCGACCGTGCAGCGGACGAACCAGCGACTTCTCGGGGTGGTCGCGAGTGATCTCGGCGAAATCAGCGCCGGACGATCCGCGACGACCCGGGGTCGTCGGCTTGTACTTACGAATAGCCATGAGTTCTCAGTCCTTCTCTGAAGTCCCGGTCAGCCGACCGGTCCTCCGAAGATCTCGATGGGCTTGCTGTCTGCGGTCAACGTGACGATCGCGCGCTTGGTGGACTTGCGCTGGCCGTAGCCTGCGCGGGTGCGCTTGCGCTTGCCCTGGCGGTTCGCGGTGTTGACGCTTGTGACGGTCACATCGAAGATCTGCTCGACGGCGATCTTGATCTGCGTCTTGTTCGAGTCCGGGTGAACCAGGAAGGTGTAGACGTTGTCCTCGATGAGTCCGTACGACTTCTCCGAGATCACCGGCGCCAGGATGATGTCACGCGGGTCAGCCTGCGTAGCCATGCTCAGGCCTCCTCTGTCTCATTGGCGACGGACTTGGCCGTCGACGTGTTCTGTGCGATGAACGCGTTGAGCGTCTCGACGCTGAACACCAGTTCGTCCGACTCGAGGACGTCGTAGGTGTTGAGCTGATCGGGAGCGATCGGCAGCACGTTCTTCAGGTTCGCAACGCTCTTCCACGCGGTCAGGTCTTCGCGGCCGAGCACGACGAGGAACTTACGTCGGGTGCTCAGTGCCTCCAAGAACTGCCGAGCGCTCTTGGTCGACGGCGCCTGGCCTGCGACGAGCTCGGTGATGACGTGGATGCGCTCGTTGCGAGCACGGTCACTCAGCGCGCCGCGCAGGGCGGCTGCCTTCATCTTCTTGGGGGTGCGCTGGCTGTAGTCGCGCGGCTGCGGGCCGTGCACGGTGCCACCACCGGTGAACTGCGGTGCGCGGGTCGAACCCTGGCGGGCGCGACCGGTGCCCTTCTGGCGGTACGGCTTGGCGCCGCCACCGCTGACCTGTCCACGGGTCTTGGTTGCGTGTGTGCCCTGGCGAGCGGCGGCCTGCTGGGCCACCACGACCTGGTGCATCAGTGCGATGTTCGCGGGTGCGTCGAAGATCTCGGCGGGCAGATCAACGGTTCCGTTGGTCTTGCCGTCGGCGGTCTTGACGTCCAGCGTCAGTTTCGTTGTGGTTTCGGTGCTCACTTGTTCGCACCACCCTTCACAGCGTCACGGACGACCACGATTCCGCCCTTACGGCCGGGGATGGCGCCCTTGATCAACAGCAGACCGGCCTCGGCGTCCACCTTGTGGACGGTGAGGTTCTGCGTGGTCACGGTGTCGTTACCCATGCGACCGGCCATCCGCATGCCCTTGAAGACACGACCCGGGGTGGCGCAGCCACCGATCGAGCCGGGGGCACGGTGCACGCGGTGCGCGCCGTGGCTGGCACCAAGGCCGGAGAAGCCGTGGCGCTTCATCGCGCCGGCAAATCCCTTGCCCTTGGAGGTGCCGGTGACATCCACCAGCGCACCGTCGGCGAAGATCTCGGCGGTCAGTTCCTGACCGACCTCGAACTCGCTGGTGTCGGCGACGCGGATCTCGGCCAGGTGGCGACGCGGCGTGACGCCTGCCTTCGCGAACTGGCCTGCGACCGGCTTGGTCACCTTGCGGGGATCGATCGCACCGTAGGCAAGCTGCACGGCGGTGTAGCCGTCACGCTCGGCGTTACGGAGCTGGGTGATGACGTTCGGGCCTGCCTGAATGACAGTGACCGGAACGACACGGTTGTTCTCGTCGAAAACCTGGGTCATGCCGAGCTTGGTGCCCAGAATGCCCTTGGTCGCGCTCTGATTACTCATGATTTCTCTTCGCCCCCGCCCTACTGGATGTTGACGTCGACACTGGCCGGAAGGTCGATGCGCATGAGCGCGTCGACGGTCTTCGGCGTCGGGTCGAGGATGTCGATGAGTCGCTTGTGAGTACGCATCTCGAAGTGCTCGCGGCTGTCCTTGTACTTATGCGGCGAGCGGATGACGCAGTACACGTTCTTTTCGGTGGGCAACGGCACCGGGCCGACGACGCGTGCACCCGTACGGGTCACGGTCTCCACGATCTTGCGCGCCGAAGCGTCGATCGCCTCGTGGTCGTAGGCCTTGAGCCTGATGCGGATCTTTTGTCCCGCCACGCTGTGTCCTCTTCCGTCAGTTGTTCTCGACAGACAAACACCGCGCACCTGGGGCCGACACCGGCCGGCGGGCACATAGATCTCCGCGTGAGTCGGGGATCGACGCTGTTCATCTGTCGTTGTACGTTGGCTCGTCGCTGGTACGAGCCGGTGTGCTCCGGCACCCGCGGTCGGGCGTGTCGTGTCCGTGAACCGGATTCGGCGCACGCGTTACACGCCCTTGGTCCCGAACTCGGGGGCCTTGGGAGTCATTCACCCGATCGGGGCCGCGGTGAAACCACGTCCGCCGGTCAAGGCAACCCGACAAGTATGCACCAGGTCGGGGCCTCGATTCAAATCCAGGTCGGGGCCAGCGGATTGTCTCACTGAGAACATGCGACGATACCCATCTACTTCCCTACTTCTCACCGACCGATTGGGAAACCGTGGACATCAGGCTCGACGACCCGACCGCCCCCTACGTCGCCGACCTTCTCGAGCATCATCTCCGTGAGCTGCGGTCGGTGATGTCGGAGTACGCCTTCGCCCTCGACGCCTCCGGCCTGTCGGCTCCTGGCGTCAGCTTCTGGACAACATGGACCGGCGAACCGGACGACCGACAACTCGCAGGATTCGTCGCCCTCAAAGAGCTGGACTCGACGCACGGCGAGGTGAAATCGATGCGCGCCGCTCCAACGGCACGCGGTACCGGCGTCGGCCGCGCGCTGCTGACTCATGTCATCGACGAGGCCCGTCGACGCGGGTACCGGCGGGTGAGTCTGGAAACCGGCACAGCGGAGCTGCACATTCCGGCGATCTCGCTGTACCGCAGTGCCGGGTTCGTGTCGTGCCCGCCGTTCGCCGACTACCAGGAGAGTCCGCACAACCAGTTCATGACGCTCTTGCTATAGCCAGTCCGTGCTCACCCAGCTCGATCCGCCGGCGGTGTGACATTTCCGAATCAATCGAGTCGGAATGTCGCCACGGGCGGTCCGAATCCGCGACACATGATTAGCGTGGACGCAGGGACATCCACATCCGGCCCGCCCAGCCCTCGGGTCGATGACAGGTCCGCACATGAGTACGGTCATCCCCCCGCGCGCCGACAAACCCCCACACTCTGGCAAAGCCGTCGGAACGCCACGCGCCGTCACGCCCATGCCGACGTCGAAACGTCCGCGTCCGAGCAACGTCACCCTCAAGGTGACCATGGCGCTGACCGGCACGGTGTTCGCACTGTTCGTGCTGGTTCACATGATCGGCAATCTGAAGGTCTACACCGGCCCCGGCCACTTCGACGACTACGCGCACTGGCTGCGCACCCTGCTCGAACCCCTTCTCCCCTACGAGGGGATGTTGTGGATCTTCCGCGCGGTCCTCGCGCTCTGCCTGGTACTGCACGTCGGAGCGTCGTTCATTCTGATCGGGCGCTCCCACAAGGCCAAGGGCCGCTTCCGGCGGAAGGGCATGAGCATCAAACGACTCCCCGCGACACTGATGCCCTACACGGGGCTGGTCCTACTGATCTTCATCGTCTTCCACATCCTCGACCTGACGACCGGGACCCGACCTGCGGCCAGCGACCACTTCGTGTCGACCACCGAGACCAGCTCGCACGCCTATCACAATCTCGTCGAGAGTCTGCAGCGCTGGCCGGTGGCCGCGTTTTACATCCTGGTGATGGTGCTCCTCGGCACGCATCTCGTGCACGGCCTGTGGAGCGTCGTCAACGACCTCGGCGCAACCGGGCACCGCACTCGACGCCTCGGCGCTCTCGTCGCGCTCGTCGTCGCGGCCGCGGTGATGATCGGCAACATCTCGATTCCCATCGCCGTTCTGGCGGGATTGGTGAGCTGACGATGACGCACACCGCACCCGACGCCGCGACGTCTGATCTCAGGGCCGACCGCGACGACCGTCGCCTGATCGGCACCGACGACCGTCGCGTGATCGGCACCGACGACCGTCGCCGCATCGGCACCGACCTGACCGGCGGAGTCCCCGACGGCGACCCGGCAACCGCGTGGCAGCGTCGACGCGACGCCTACAAGCTCGTCGGCCCGCTCAATCGGCGCAAGTTCACCGTGATCGTGGTGGGTACCGGCCTGGCCGGAGCCGGATGTGCCGCCGCTCTGGGCGAACTCGGCTACAACGTGTCGTCGTTCACCTTCCACGACGCCCCGCGGCGAGCCCACAGCGTTGCCGCGCAGGGCGGCATCAATGCCGCACGCGCACGCAAGGTCGACAACGACTCAGTGCACCGATTCGTCGTCGATACCGTCAAGGGTGGCGATTTCCGCGGCCGTGAGGCCGATGCCTTCCGCCTCGCGGAGGAGTCGGTGCGGGTCATCGATCACCTCAACGCCATCGGCGCACCCTTCGCCCGCGAGTACGGCGGATCGTTGGCCACCCGCAGCTTCGGCGGGGTGCAGGTGTCGCGCACCTACTACACGCGCGGCCAGACCGGCCAGCAGTTGCAGGTCGCGGCGTCGCAGGCGTTGCTCCGCCAGGTCGCGGCGGGCACCGTCACCCTTCACACCCGCCAGGAGATGCTCGATCTGATCGTGGCAGACGGCCGCGCACAGGGCATCGTCGTCCGCGACCTGGTGACCGGCGAGATCACCGCGCAGACCGCGCACGCCGTCGTGCTCGCGACCGGCGGGTACGGCACCGTCTACTTCCAGTCGACGCTGGCGCGCAACTGCAACGCGACGGCGTCGTGGCGGGCCCATCGTCGCGGTGCGCTGCTGGCATCGCCGTCGTTCATCCAGTTCCACCCGACCGCGCTGCCGGTCAGTGCCGAGTGGCAGTCCAAGACGACGCTCATGAGCGAGTCGCTACGCAACGACGGCCGCATCTGGGTTCCGAAGAAGGAGCACGACGACCGCGCTCCCGGTGACATTCCCGACGCCGAGCGCGACTACTACCTCGAACGCCGCTACCCCGCCTACGGCAACCTCACCCCGCGCGACGTCGCGTCGCGGGCGGCCGTGACCGAGATCAACAGCGGGCACGGGGTGGGGCCGCTGCACAACAGCGTCTACCTCGACTTCGCCGACGCCCTTGCGCGCCTTGGCAAATCGACCATCTCCGAGCGCTACGGCAATCTCTTCTCGATGTACCGCGACGCCACCGGCGAAGACCCCTACGAAGTCCCGATGCGTATCGCGCCCGCGGCTCACTTCACCATGGGCGGACTCTGGTCGGACTTCGACCAGATGTCGTCGATCCCAGGCCTTTTCGTCGGCGGAGAGGTGGGATGGGGCTATCACGGCGCCAACCGCCTCGGCGCCAACTCGCTGCTGTCGGCATGCGTCGACGGCTGGTTCACTCTCCCCTACTCCGTGCCGAATTACCTTGCGCCACTGCTCGGACAGGAACCGCTGCCACTCGATCACGAGGCTGTGCAGCACGCGGTCACATCGGTGCGTGATCGGATATCCCGGCTGATCGCGGTCGACGGAACCACCGGCCCGGATCGCTTCCACCGCAGGCTCGGCGAGATCCTCTATCGCGGCTGCGGCGTCATGCGCAGCGCCGACTCGTTGACGACGGCCATCGCCGAGATCCGCGAGCTGCGCGACGAATTCTGGTCCGACGTACGGGTTGTCGGCAGCGGCGCGCAGTTCAATCAGGAACTCGAACGGGCGGGCCGCGTCGCCGATTTCATGGAACTCGCCGAACTGATGTGCCTCGACGCGCTCGATCGCGACGAGTCGTGCGGCGCGCACTTCCGCGTCGAACACCAGACCGCGCAGGGTGAGGCGCTACGCGACGACGAGCATTGGACCTTCGCCTCCGCGTGGGAGACCACGCCAACCGGGGAGCAGATCCGCCACCGCGAACCACTCGAGTTCAGCGCGGTGCCATTGCAGACACGAAACTACAAGTGAGACTTGATCAGTGAGGATGCCGGCATGAGAATCACCATCGAAGCCTGGCGGCAGGCCGACGCCGACGACGACGGACGCTTCGAGAGCTACGTGGTCGACGACGCGACGGCCGAGATGTCGCTGCTCGACGTCCTCGACCGCCTCAACGATCATCTCGTCGACGCGGGCGAGCAACCCATCGCCTTCGACTCCGACTGCCGCGAGGGTGTGTGCGGCGCATGCGGAATGATGGTGAACGGCCGCCCACATGGCCCGACACCCAACACGCCGTCGTGTCGGCAACACCTCCGACACTTCGACGGCGCGACGCACCTGCGCCTGGAACCGTTGCGCGCGAGCAGTTTTCCGGTCATCCGCGACCTCGTCGTCGACCGGTCCGCACTCGACAGGGTGATCGAGGCGGGCGGGCACGTCGCGGTTGCGGCGGGTCAGGCCCCCGATGCCGACGCCGAACTCGTCGACCACAACACCAGCGAGAAGGCCCTCGACTACGCGGCCTGCATCGGCTGCGGCGCATGTGTTGCCGCCTGCCCCAACGGTGCCGCACATCTGTTCGCGGGCGCCAAACTGCTCCATCTGGCCGCACTGACCCAGAGCAAACAGGAGCGTGGCAGGCGGGCGCACGCGATCACCGGGCAGATGGAACAGGACTTCGGCCCGTGCTCCACCTACGGGGAGTGTGCCGACGTCTGCCCGGCCGGGATTCCGCTCGACGCCGTCGCCGGGGTCAACCGCGAGGCGTTGCGATTCGGATTGCGCCGCAAGGCGAATTGAGTGTCACCAGATCCCGATGAGCTTCACCAGATGCCGACGAGCTTCATCCAGGGCGCACCGATCGCGGTCCAGATGATGATGTTGACCACCGACATCAGGAAGCCGACGCGGAACCACTCACTGGTCTTGATGTAGCCCGACCCGTACATGACACCTGCCGGACCGGACGAGTAGTGCGCCAATCCGCCGAACAGGCTGCCGATGAAACCGAAGACCAGCGCACTGAACAGCGGCGGCGCTCCGGTGGCGACCGCCGCACCGAGGAACACGGCGTACATCGCGACGATCTGCGCGGTGTTCGACGCGAACAGATAGTGCACGTAGAAGTAGACGAGCGTGAGGACGGCGAACGCCACCAACCACGGCAGGCCGTCGACGCTGGACGCCACCTTGTCGCCGACCCAGTCGATCACCTTGAGCTTGCGGAGTTCGTCGGCCATCGCGACGAGCACACCGAAGAAGATCAGCGTCTGCCACGCTCCGGTGTCGGTGACGATGTCCTTCCACGTCAGCACGCCGGTGACGAGAAGAATCGCGATGCCCGCGAAGGCCGTCGTCGTCGCGTCGACGTTCAGTTGTTTGCCAAGACACCACAGGACGAGCAGCAGCACGAACGTGGCAGCGAGAATCCACTCGTTGCGCGACATCGAGCCGCTCTTCTTCAATTCGTCGCGCGCGAGGGCGGGGGCCTCCGGTGTCTTCTTGAGCGTCGGCGCGTAGATCTTCGACATCACCCACGGCGTCGCGACGAGGCTGACGAGACCGGGAACGATCGCGGCGAGGGCCCAGTTGCCCCAGGTGATCTCGATCTTCATCTTCTCCGCGGCCTCCTGGGCCAGCGGATTTCCCGCCATCGCGGTGAGGAACATGGCGGAGGTGACCACGTTGACCTGCAGCGCCGTCAGCATCAGGTAGGCGCCGAGTTTGCGCCGCGAGGCATCGGTCTTCGGCGTCGAGTCGACGAGTTCGGCGAGCGATCGCACGATCGGGTAGATCACTCCGCCCGCGCGTGCGGTGTTCGACGGCGTCGCGGGGGCAAGGATGAGATCGGCGATCCCCATCCCGTACGCCAACCCGAGACTCGACTTGCCTATTGCGCGCACGAAGATCAGCGCGACACGACGCCCGAGACCCGTGACGATGAACGCTTCGGCGATGAAGAACGACGCGACGATGAGCCAGATCGTCGCGTTCGAGAAGCCCGCGAGCGCTTCTTTGGGCGTCATCGTCTTGGTGACCATTGCCAGCGCGAGTCCGATGATCGCCACCGAACCCGTCGGCAGCGGCTGCAGGATCAGTCCCAGGATCGTCGCGACGAAGATCCCGAGCATGTGCATGCCGTTGGCGTCGACGCCTGCCGGAGCCGGGATGAAGTAGATGATCACGCCGACGATCAGCGGAATACCGCCGCGCCCCCACGTCGGGCTGAGATGGAAATGGTGCGGGTGGTCAGCGTGGTCGGCGCTCGACGTCGGGCTGTCCGAATCGCCGTGGTCGGTCGCATCGGACTGCTCGGTCGAACTGGGCTGGTCGGTCGACTCCGGGTGATCTGAGGGCGGTGGGTCCTTCTCGGAAGGAGGCGTCACCCCATCAAGGTTCCTCGCCCGAGTAGCATCCGGGCAATGTCCGACGCCAAATCGTCATCAACGCCAACGTCCGTGACCCGCGCTGCTCTCTCGCCCACCTACGCACTGCGCCAAAAACTTCCCGACAACGCGCTCGGAAAAGCGCTCTTCTCCCTCGGGATGTCGGTGCGCGTGCCGTACTTCGGCACAATCCTGCCGTTCGTCGACGAGATGCGGCCCGGATACTGCAAGGTCACCGCACCCAAGTGGTTCGGCGTCTACAACCACATCCACACCTTCCACGCCATCGCGGCATGTAACCTCGCCGAGGTTGCGATGGGCATGCTGATGGAGGCGACGACACCGACGACGCATCGGTGGATTCCGAAGGGAATGACCGCCGACTACCTGACCAAGGCGACCACCCGCCTGTCGGCCGTCGCCACGCTCGCCGAACCCGTCGACTTCGCCGCCATCGACTCCGGACGTGATGTGGTGGTGTCGATCTCGATCACCGACACGCAGGGCGTCGAGGTCGTCCACTGCGAGATCACCACCTGGGTCACGCCGACCACGTGACCTGGCGCGCCGCACTCGCCCTGCCGGGCCCTGGCGAAACTCCTAGGCTGAACAAGTCAAGCAACCGAGAGGACTGACTACATGTGTGGCATCTGCGGTGAAATCCGGTTCGACGGCTCGGCGCCCGACGCCTCCGCCGTCGACACCATGACCTGCTCGATGACCCGTCGCGGTCCCGACGGTTCAGGACTGTTCGTGAAGGGGTCGGTGGCCCTCGGGCATCGACGGCTCAAGATCATCGACCTGTCCGAACGCGGCGCGCAGCCGATGGTCGACTCCGAACTCGGCCTCGCGATGGTGTTCAACGGTTGCATCTACAACTACAAGGAACTGCGCGCAGAACTCGAGGACAAGGGCTACCGCTTCTTCTCCCACGCCGACAGTGAAGTGATCATCAAGGCGTTTCACGCCTGGGGCACCGACTGCGTCGATCACCTCATCGGGATGTTCGCGTTCGCCGTCGTCGACACCGACTCCGGTGTGGTGACCCTCGCGCGCGACCGGCTGGGAATCAAACCGCTCTATCTCTCGGAGACTCCCGGACGGCTGCGATTCGCGTCGTCGTTGCAGGCACTCCTGCGCGCGGGCGATGTCGACACGACGCTCGATCGTGTTGCGCTGCATCACTATTTCAGCTTCCACGCCGTGGTTCCCGCACCCCACACCATCTACAACGGTGTGCGCAAGTTGCCGCCAGCCACCGTGCGCGTCATCCAGCCCGACGGGCGCAGCACCGAACGCCGTTACTGGGAACCGGTTTTCGCGCCCGATCCCAGCCGTGCCGACTGGGACGCGGTGCGCTGGCAGGACGAATTGATGGATTCGCTGCGCACCTCGGTTCGACGTCGCATGGTCGCCGACGTCCCCGTCGGTGTGCTGCTCTCCGGCGGAATCGATTCGTCGTTGGTCGTGGCGCTGCTCGCCGAGCAGGGGCAGAAGGATCTCGCGACATTCAGCATCGGATTCGATTCCGCGGGAGGCGAATCCGGCGACGAGTACGCCTACTCCGACCTCATCGCCGACACCTTCGGCACCGATCACCACAAGATCCACATCGGCACCGATCGCCTCCTGCCCGCCGTGCCCGACACCATCGCGGCCATGAGCGAGCCCATGATCAGCCACGACTGCGTCGCCTTCTATCTCCTGTCGCAGGAGGTCAGTAAGTCGATCAAGGTGGTGCAGTCGGGGCAGGGCGCCGACGAGATCCTCGGCGGCTACTCGTGGTATCCCCCGCTGCAGGGAATCGCACGCGAAGAGACAACCAAGGCCTACCGCGAGGTCTTCTTCGACCGCTCGCACGCCGATATCCTGGCACTGCTCAACGATCAGTACCTGCTCGGCGACAGCAACTACGACCCCAGTTGGGAGTTCGCACTCGCGCACCAATCGGCCCCCGGCGCCGATTCAGCCGTCGACGCAGCGTTGCGTCTCGACACCACCGTCATGCTGGTCGACGACCCGGTGAAACGAGTCGACACGATGACGATGGCGTGGGGTCTCGAAGCACGTGTGCCGTTCCTCGACCATCAATTCGTCGAGCTCGCCGCGACATGCCCGCCCGACCTCAAGCTGAATCCGAGTGGCAAAGGGGTGCTCAAGGAGGCATCTCGAAAGTTGTTGCCCGCAGCGGTGATCGACCGCACCAAGGGCTACTTCCCCGTCCCCGGCATCCGCCACCTCGAGGGCGGCGTACTCGATCTCGTCACCGACACCCTGCGCGCGCAGTCGGCGAAAGACCGTGCCCTGTATCGGCCCGAGACCCTAGACCGGTTGTTTGCCGATCCCAACGGCACGCGCACCACGCTCGATTCCAACGAGTTGTGGCAGCTTGCCGTACTCGAAATGTGGCTGCAGACCATGGAAGACATCACCCCAAGGTGAGCGCGGACGACATCACGGACACCGGAATCGTCGACGAACAGGTCGCCGAGACCACTCTCGTCAACTTCGATGATCGCGGGTGGCACACCTACGGGCCGTCGGTCTCGCCGGACGGCCGGGCGTTCGCCTACATCGTCGACGACGGCGCAGGGTATCCGCGTGCGGCACAGCGTGTGTTGTCGCCCGAGGGTGTCGGCGAGCTGCGCTGGGTCAGCGTTCCCGCAACCGGCCCCGTCCGCAAGCTCGTGCACTCGATGGACGGCGAATGGCTCGCCGTCGAGTTGGCGCCGAGTGGCGGTGAGCACCACCAGGTCTGGGTCGTCACCACTGATCCCGACGACAACAGGTCGCATCGCATCGGGAGCAACCGCCAGGAGACCGAATCCGACTGGTCGAACAGGGCGACCCTCGGTTCGCGACGTTCGTTCGGAACGGTCTCGCTCGTCGGCTGGGACACCGATTGGGTTCTGATCACCGCGACGACCCCCGATGGCACGGCGTATTCGGTTCGCGCACATCCGGGAACGGGCGCGACCGAGATACTCGATGTCCGCGTCGGCGGCGAGTTGATCGACTCCTGGAAGGGTGCTGCGCTCCTTCGCGTCGGCCCGCGCGGATACCGCGATATGCTGCTGCTGCGCCGCAACGACGCAGAGGACAACACCGGCTCGGACGAGATGTCGATGTCGACCATCCTGCCCAACGATCCCGGCTCGGTGACCGATCAGGGCTACATCCTCGACCAGGGATTCGACCACCCGTCGCTCGTGTTCGTCGGCCCCCCACAGGATTCCAGCCGCGATCTCGACAGCGTGCAGGCCTTGGTGACGAGCGATTTCGACGCCAAGTTCCCCCGCCTGCTCGGCGTCGAGGTCTCCAAGACCGGAAAGCGTTTCCGTGTCCTCGCCCAGCGCGCAGGCGCGGGACTCGACGAGTTCGCGGTCAGTAACGACCAGTCGACGGTCGCGATGCTCTGGAACGTGGGCGGCCGAAGCGAACTGCAGATCCTCACACTGCCGGATCAGACTCTGCACGAACCGATCCCACTGCCCGGCGACGTCGCGTCGGATCTGTCGATCAGTGCCGCCGGAACCATTGTCGCGCTGACCATTTCGTGCCCACAGCACTCACCGCTCGTCCATCTCGTGCACACGCCGACATCCACCGTGACCCCGATCCGCGACGACGTCGTCACCGGCACCGGACCGTCGTCGGCGCTGCGTCCGGAGTACCGCGAGTTCTCCGCGCGCGACGGGATGCCCTTGTCCGGCTGGCTGTACCGCGCCAAGAGTACCGACGTCGGCCCGCCGCCGTGTCTGCTGTACTTCCACGGCGGCCCCGAGGCCGAAACCCGTCCCGACTACCAGTTCCTGTTCGGACCACTCGTCGACGCCGGGATCTCGGTGTTCGCACCCAATGTGCGCGGGTCGTCGGGTTACGGTCGTCTCTTCTCTCACGCCGACGACCGGTACGGCCGGTACGCGGGCATCGACGACGCGGCCGACTGTGCGGCGCATGTGTGTTCGTCCGGCGTTGCCGATCCCGACCGCCTCTACGTCTCGGGACGCTCCTATGGCGGTTACCTCACGTTGGCGGCGTTGACTTTTCATCCCGAAGTGTTCGCCGCGGGCATCGCGATCTGCGGCATGAGCGACCTCGAGTCGTTCTTCCGGAACACCGAACCGTGGATCGCCGTCGCGGCGTACACCAAGTACGGGCACCCCGAATCCGATCGCGAACTACTCCGCGATCTCTCTCCGATCCACCGCATCGACGACATCACCGCGCCGCTGCTGGTGGTCCACGGCGCACACGACACCAACGTGCCGGTCAGCGAATCCCAGCAGATGGTCGACGAGTTGCGTGCCCGCGGCGGGATCGCCGAACTTCTGATGTTCGACGACGAGGGCCACGAGATCGTCAAGCGCCACAATCAGCAGCGACTCACCGAGGCTGTGGCGCAATGGATCACACGTCACCCCTCTGCTGCGTCGGCACATCGGGAAGTTCGAGACCGCAAGCAGGGGCACGTGCACCATGAGTAGCAAGATGACCAACCGCCTGCTCGTCCAGCTCGCCGAGACCCGGTCGGGCAACGATCGCGCCAACGTGCTCGAGGAACTGCGTCGACTGATTCTCTCCGGCGGCGCGCCTCCCGGAACTCAGATCATGCTCGCCGACATCGCCGACGCGTTTGGTGTCAGCGCGATCCCTGTCCGCGAAGCACTGAAAACCCTTGTCGGCGAAGGTCTCGTCGACCACCAGCGCAATTCCGGTTATCACGTCAGCCAACTGTCCCTTGCCGAACTCAAGGAGATCTACTTCGTTCGCGGTGTGCTCGAGCAGGCCGCTCTCGCCCGATCCGTCTCGAACATCACTGACGCGCAGATCGCTGCGGCCACCGAGTTTCACCAGGAACTCCTGACCGCAACGAAGTTCAACGACGGCAAGGCCTTTCACGATGTGTCGCGGCGGTTCCACACCACGCTGACCGCCCCGTGCGCGATGCCGCGTCTACTCAACATGTTCGACGCGACCTGGAACCTCACCGAACCATTCCAGGTGATGCGGTCCGTCGACTCCCCGACCCAGGCGAAGCTGAACTCCGACCACGCCGACCTGCTCGACGCCTTCACCGCCCGCGACACGTCGGCCGTCCTCGCCGCCGCGGGTGTTCATCACGCCCGGCTCGAGGAAGCGATCATCGAGACCAGCGAATCACTCGGTGTGCGACCGGATCTCGGCTGACGGAACATTCCGGGACGTCGGCTCGGCATCCGGGTTCGCCTCATGATCGGATGCCGCGACGGAGATGTCGGAGGTTGCCGACGCGGCTTCGCCGGAAGAGGCTGCGCGCGGAAAGGCAAGGCGTACCGAGAGATACGCGAACACCGGTCCCAGGAAGTTCATCGCGACCACGGACACCCACGCGGCCCAGGGATTTCCCGCGTCGAACCCGAATCCGCCGAAGAAGGTCGCGAAGTACGAGGCGAAGCCGAGGAACATGCCCGGGATCAACGCGAGCGCCCCGATCCTCCCGGAGAACATCAACGCCGAGTTGACCACGAAGATGATCACCGCAAGCACGAGGTTCTGCGCAAACCGCCCCTCCCCGGCGATCGTGCCGATGTGCGTATCGATGAGCACGATGACGAGCGCGAACGTCGACCCAACCGGCATGGTCAGCCACAAGCGCCTGGCGTTCGCCCAGGACGGACCGCCGAGCAAGAACGTTCCGGCCCAACCGATGAAGATCGCCCAGGGCGGTAGGTTGAGCGCGGTCCCGCCGATGAACGCGGTCAGACCCGCGAGGATGGACGCGACGATCTCGTGGGGAATGCGGTCACGCATGGACAACCTCCAACAATTCGGTGGATCGGGTGGTACGGGCGACGACGCGCCCGTCTTTGATGACAAAGCAGCGGTCAGGCCGATCAAGTAGGGCGTCGGCGACATTGTGTGTCGACAGCACAACGAGATCCGCTCGTCGGCCCGGCGCGATTCCGTACCGGTCGGCGATACCGACGATGTCGGCGGCGGAGTAGGTGGCCATGTTCAGCACCTTGGCGAGATCGTCGGGACCCGACAGATGCGAGATCTGCGCGAGAAACAGGCCGATGTCGAGTAGGTCGGCATTCCCGTAGGGCGTGAAGGCGTTGCGCACGTTGTTCGACGAGAAGGCGCATTGCACACCCGCGTCCCACAGATCGCGCACCGGAACCACACCTCGTCGAATGTTGTGGGTGTCGGTGCGCCCGCCGAGGTGAATGTCGGTGGCAGGCAGGGGAACCACCGCGACGCCCGACGCCGCGAGGTCGGCGAGCACGGCGCGACGCTCACCGACGGGCAGGCCCGCCAACGACGTCATGTGCCCCACCGCGACCCGCCCAGCCATACCGCGGTCTGCGGTGACCTCGGCGATCCGTGCGGCCAGACCGAAACGCGGATCGGACGCGTCGTCGGCGAAGTCGGCGTGCATGTCGACTCTTACCCCGAACTCCTCGGCGAGGTCGAAGACCATGTCGATGTGGCGGTGGCAGTCGGCGACGTCGGCTTCGTTGTAGGTACACCCGCCCACCACGTCGACGCCGCGACGCAGCGCCTCACGCATCAGGTCGATGGTGCCGGGCGCCTTGAGAATTCCCTCTTGTGGAAAGGCGACGATCTGCAGATCGATGCGCCCACGATACTCGTCGCGCAGCTCGAGCAGTACCTCGACGCCGAGCAACCCGATGATCGGGTCCACATCGGGATGAGCCCGAATCAGGCTGGTGCCGTTGATGATCGCCTGATCGATCACCTGCCGTGCACGGTCGGCGACAGCATCCGGGGTGAAGCGACGTTTGAGCGCGCCGGTCACCGAGATCGCGCCCGCGAGCGTGCCGTCGCGGTTGGGTTCCTCCTTGTTGAGGAGCGCCTTGTCGAGGTGCATGTGCGATTCGATCAGGCCCGGAATCACCACGCGGCCCGCACATTCGATCGTCTCGACCGCCACAGCCGTGCTCTGCGAACAGATGTCGCGGATGTGCCCGTCGTCGATCTCGATGTCGACGACTGGGCCATCGTCAGACAACCGTGCGTCGCGCAGAACCAGGTCCATGTGGTCGCTCCTTCGGTGGTTCGACGCCGCGTCACACGGCGTCGAGATCTGTCTTCACCTTCGGTCGGAGTTGTTTCCTCGCACTGCACGAGCCGTAACGCATCGGTTAAAGTTGGTCCTACCAAGAGACCAAGATTCGCCAAGTACGAGGAGAGAGCATGCTGCGTCGCGGACACACACTCAGTGCCAGCACTGCCGCCTACCTGGAGAAAGTGGTGGTCGACGACCTCTCCCCCGGCGACAAGCTGCCGCCCGAGCGCGTACTCGCCGAGAACCTCGAGGTCTCCCGCACCACGATCCGCGAAGCACTCAGCGACCTCGAGCAACGCAGACTCGTCACCCGCACACCCGGACGCGGCACCGTCGTCGCACCCCGCTCGGCCAACGCCACAGCACTGTTGGAGACGATGAGCGCCGACGCCGAAGAAGATCACGTCGCCGAACTACGCATGCTGATCGAACCGCAGGTCGCCGGCCTCGCAGCCGACCGGGCAACGGCATCGGATCTCGTTGCGCTCGAATCCATCCTGGCGTCGACCCACACCGGCCTCAATCCCACCGAATCGCTGGCCCAGGATGTCGCCTTCCACATGCAGCTCGCGCGTGCCGCACGCAACCCACTGCTGGTGTCGCTGTGCCAACTCAGTGCGGGGTGGGTCCAGACGGTTCGCGCGCGCTCACACGCCACCCGCGAAGGTCGACGCAACTCCTACAACGGCCACCGGGACATCCTCGAGGCCGTACGCGCCAACGACCATGACCAAGCGGTCGCCGCCATGACCGCACACCTCGAAGAAGTCGTCCGACTCGTCGAACGGAGCAATCAGTGACAATCCAGAACTTCGGGACCGCTCAGCCTTCCGGAACCACCCGCACCGCAAGTGACAACGTCATCCTCCCAGCGGGTTCCGGCCCGATCATCGGCGATGACTACCTGGCCTGCCGGCACGACGACGTCTTCTGGGGCGATCTGCCCTGCGCGACCGACACCGCCATCATGTCGATCGACCCGGGAACCAGCGTCACCATCGACACCCTCAGCCACGAAGGCATTCTCGCCGACCAGGGGCGCGATCCCCGTGGCTTCTTCGGCGGGCACGGCGTCGATCCCGACATGGTGCTCGACGAGGCAGTCGCCCTGTGCGCCTCCGACCGCACGCATGTCCAGGGCGTCGACGGACCGCATGTCGTGACCGGACCCATCGAGGTGCGTGGTGCGCAGCCCGGCGACCTTCTCGCGATGACCGTCGTGGAGACCAGGCGTCGGGTCCCCTACGGCGTCGTGTCGAATCGTCACGGTCGCGGTTCGCTGCCGGGCGAGTACCCGATCGGCGGTGCGACGTACAGCGCATTCGTCTCGGTGGAAGGCGAGGGCGACGAGGCCCGCGGAGTTCTGCCCCTATCGTCCTCGAACCCGCAACTGGCCGCACGCTTTCCGCTTGCCCCGTTCCTGGGCATCATGGGCGTTGCCACTGCAGGCGCCGTGCGGCGCAACTCGATTCAGCCCGGCCCGCACGGCGGCAACCTCGACCTCACGCTCCTGACCGAGGGCGCGACCCTCTATCTGCCGGTGCAGGTTCCCGGTGCGCTCGCGTATGTCGGTGACCCCCACTTCGCGCAGGGCGACGGCGAGGTCGCCCTGACGGCGCTGGAAGCGTCGCTACGGGCAACCATCCGATTCGACGTCATCCCCGCCTCCGACGTCGCCGCACGCTTTGGCGGCCTCGTGGCCCCGGTCGCCGAGACCCGGGAGTTCTTGATCCCGACCGGCCTCGACCCCGACCTCGATGTGGCCGTGCAGAATTGCGTCCGGTCCGCGATCTCGCTGCTGGGAGTGCGATACGGCATGGAACCCCCACAGGCTCTCGCCTATCTCAGTGCCGCAACGGATTTCAACATCTCGCAGGTCGTCGACCTCGTGAAGGGCGTGCACGCGCGGATTCGACGATCGGATTTCGCGCAGTGACCGCACCCGACGACCTCGGCGCCGTCGTACGTCGTTTCTGGGCGGCGGCGGTAGGAGACGACCGCACAGCACTGCACCGGTTTCTGTGCGCCGACGTCACCTGCGTCGCAGGACCGGGGGTGCTCCACGGCGTCGCCGACACACTGCGTTCGGGCGCGCTCACACACGCCATCGGCAGCTTGCGTGATGTTCAGATCCGCACTCGTGCAACCGATCTCGGAGACGCTCTCGTCGTCTACGACGTACCCGACGGAGGCCGGGCCGTGCAGTCGCAGCTGTGGCGACGCGACGACACGACCTGGCGGCTCGCCACGGTCCACGCGAGCACGCCGCGTCGCGGATTCGATTCGACGGTGTGGCGAGTCGTCGGCGATCCCCTCGTCGCGTCGAGCGCACCGGGACCGCTGACCGGGACGACAGTCGCCGTCAAAGACGTTTTCGCGGTGGCCGGTTTCGCCACCGGCGGCGGGGTACCCGCCTACGAACAATCGGCCCCGATCGCCACTGAGCACGCCACAGCCGTTGCGCGGCTGCTGAACTCGGGTGCACACATTCGCGGCATCGCCCGCACCGACCAGTTCGCCTACTCGATGGCGGGCGACAACCCGCACCACGGCACACCCCCCAACGCCGCGGTCCCGGCAGCGCTTCCCGGTGGCTCGTCGAGCGGCCCCGCAAGCGCCGTCGCACACGGCGACGCCGACCTCGGGCTCGCGACCGACACCGCCGGGTCGATCCGCACCCCCGCGTCGTATCAGGGTCTGTGGGGCCTGCGTTCGACGCACGGGTCCGTCTCCACGCGCGGGTTGTTACCGCTGGCACCGGATTTCGACGCCATCGGACTCCTGAGTCGCGACCCCGACATCCTGGCACTGGCGACCACGACACTGCTCGACGACCCGTCGACGACCGCCATCGGTTCCGGTGTGGCAACACTCGACGACATCCACGTCGACGACGTCGAACTCGCCCGTCTTGCCGAGGCATTCCGCGTACACCAGGCGTTCCAGGCATGGTCTGTCCACGGCGACTGGATCACCGCGCATCCCGGTGCACTCGAGGGATCGGCAGCTGCGCGGTTCGCCGCAGCGGCAGCCATCGACGCCGACGACGACGCCCGAGCACGTGACGACCTGGCTGCCCTCGCGGCGCAGATCGACAAGCGACTCGGCGATGACCTCCTCGACATTCCCGCGGCCGCAACGGCCGCACCTCGCCGGTGGGCATCCGACGCAGAGGTCGAGAAGACCCGAACGGCCACACTGCAACTGACGGCGATCGCGGCCGCGACAGGTCGACCCGCGGTGACGTTCCCGCACCGCGAGACGTCGGATGGCCCGATCGGACGCAGCCTCGTCGGCCCGCGCGGCAGCGACACCGCACTCATCGCCCGGGCGATCGACTTCGCGACCGCGCGTCCGGTTGCCACCCCAGAACCAGGAGGATTCCCGCGTTGCTGACCCGCATCTACGCGATTCCCACCGAACGTATGCACCTGGCACTGATGCTGGCTCTGACGTTCACCACCGGCATCAACGACGCCGTCGGCTACCTCGGTCTCGACAAGGTCTTCACCGGCAACATGACCGGCAACGTCGTGATCCTCGGCATGGCGCTCGCGGGCGGTTCGGGTCTGCCGATCCTCGGACCCGCAATGGCACTCGCGGGCTTCATGGTGGGTGCCGCGATCGGCGGTCGCACACTACGGCGCGCCGACCGGCGCTGGACGCTGGGCTCCACGATCCTGTTCGCAGTGGTCTCGGCAACGATGGTCGCCCTGGCCATCACCCTGTTCATCTCGGGCGACGACCCGGAACATGCGGTGATGATCACGGTGACGACGATCGCGGCCACCGCGATGGGCATTCAGGCCGCCGCGGCCCGCGCTGTGGCCGTCAAAGACGTGACGACCGTCGTCGTGACCTCGACCATCACAGGCCTCGCCGCCGACTCCTTCTTCGGGTCGGGCCGCGGCGGCGGAACAGGTCGACGCACCGCCGCGGTCGTCTCGTTGATCGCGGGCGCGGCACTCGGTGTGGTGTTGATGCGCATCCACATGGGCACCGCGCTACTCGTCGCGGGTGTGGTGATCGCGGCGGTCGCCGTCGTCGGCGCCGTTCACGATTCGCGCACCGGTCGCAGGTACCGATCCGCGACGCACTCCGGGACCATCGCGGACTGATCCGCGAATATATTCGGTGTGACGCGGAATATATTTGCGCGTTAATTGTCGGGTAACAAATCGTTCTTAGTTTCGACTCAGGCACTTCGGAGACCACTCCGATGTCACCAAGGCCCGAGGAGAATCATGAGCGCTTCACCCGACGCGCAAATCGCCACCGAGCACCATAGTGCGGCGGGCGAGAGCATCATCAAGGTCGGCTACGACCAGCAATTGACGAACGAGGATCTCGCTCCGCTGAAAGAGCAGAGCTGGACCTGGTACAACATCTTCGCGTTCTGGATGTCGGACGTGCACAGCGTCGGCGGCTACGTGTTCGCCGGAAGCCTTTTCGCACTGGGCATCTCGTCGTGGCAGGTCCTCGTGGCACTGTTGGTGGGCATCGTCGCCGTCAACCTGTTGTGCAACCTGGTGGCAAAGCCCTCCCAGCAGGCCGGTGTGCCCTACCCGGTCACCACGCGAATCTGCTTCGGCGTCAAGGGCGCCAACATCCCGGCGATCATCCGCGGCTCCATTGCCGTTGTCTGGTACGGAATTCAGACATACCTGGCATCGACGGCATTCGGTTTGCTGGCATTGAAGTTCTGGCCGGCACTCGAGCCGTATGGCGAGAACGGTTCTCACTCCTTCCTCGGCCTGTCACTGCTCGGCTGGGCCGGTTTCGTCGTGATGTGGGTGCTGCAGGCGCTCGTCTTCTGGAACGGCATGGACACCATCCGCAAGTTCATCGACTTCTGCGGACCCGCCGTCTACGTCGTCATGATCGCCCTTGCGGCGTACCTGATCGCCAAGGCCGGGTGGAGCAATGTGCACTTCGACCTGTCGGAGGGCTCCGGCATCAGCGGCACGTGGCCGACCATCACCATGATGATCAGCGCCTTCGCCCTCGTGGTCTCCTACTTCTCGGGTCCGATGCTCAACTTCGGCGATTTCTCGCGCTACGGCAAGACCTTCGGCGAGGTCAAGAAGGGCAACTTCTGGGGCCTCCCGGTCAACTTCCTCTTCTTCTCGATCCTCGTCGTGTGCACCGTCTCGGCAGGCGTCACCGTGATCGGCCGCGATGCTGACGGCAAGATCGTCACCGACCCCGTGCACATCGTCGACAAGATCGACAACACCACCGCTGCTGTCCTCGGCGTGCTGACGTTCGCGATCGCCACGATCGGCATCAACATCGTCGCCAACTTCGTCTCCCCAGCATTCGACTTCTCGAATGTCGCGCCCACCAAGATCTCCTGGCGCATGGGCGGCATGATCGCAGCGATCGGGTCGGTCATCATCACGCCGTGGAATCTGTTCAACAACGCGAGCGCGATCCACTACACAATGGACACCCTCGGAGCCGTGATCGGACCGCTGTTCGGCATTCTCATCGCTGACTTCTACCTCGTGAAGAAGCAGAAGATCATCGTCGACGACCTGTTCACCATGAGCCCGGAGGGGGCCTACCACTATCGCGGCGGCTGGAACCCGGTCGCGGTCATCTCCGTGGTGCTCGCGTCGATCATCCCGATCTGCTTCGTCATCTGGGGCACGTCGTACGAGGCCAGCTTCACCTGGTTCATGGGCGCCGCAGCAGGTCTCGTCTTCTACTACGCCGGAATGAAGTTGGCCACGCCGTACTTCCTCCACGGCATGCACGTCCCTGCGGCAACCATCACCACCGACATGGAGGTCGCCGCCGACGGCACCATGCTTCCCGGTTCGCCGACGGCAAGCCCTGCCGCCGACGCCAAGGCCGGCACACAGGGCACAACGGATTCGACGTCGAGTCCCGAGGCCGAGCCCGCATCCTGACACCCGTCTCGTGGCGATACCGCTCCGACGCAACTGCGTGGGTCGCGATGTCGCCACGAGGCCGTGGTCTAACTCCTCGCAACGCACGAACCCACGAGAACACCCCTACACGAGAAGGCAAGGGAGACAACCACACCGATGAAGTTGTGCGTCATCAACCCCAACACGACCGCGGAGATGACCGCGGTGATCGCCTCGGCAGCACGGTCGGTGGCACGGCCCGACGCCGAGATCGTCGCGATCACCTCCGAGGCCGGACCCGCGTCGATCGAGAGCCACGTCGACGAGGCGCTGTCCGTTCCGGGACTACTCCGCGCGATCAGCGCCAACCCCGATGCCGACGGATACCTGGTTGCATGTTTCGGCGACCCCGGCCTCGACGCCGCTCGTGAACTCGCGGTCGCACCCGTTCTCGGAATCGCCGAGGCGGCAATGCATCTCGCCGCGCCGCTCGGCCGAGGGTTCTCGGTGGTCACCACATTGCACCGGACGATCGGACGAGCCGCAGATCTGGTGTCGCACTACGGATTCAGCACGCAGTGCCGCGGCATCCACGCATGTGAGATCGCCGTACTCGAACTCGAGACCAACCCCGACACCGCCGAGATCCTCGCGAAGGCGTGTCGTGAAGCACTCGCGACGGACGGTTCCGACGCGATCGTGCTCGGCTGCGCGGGCATGGCCGACCTCGCAGCCGAACTCTCCGCCGACCTCGGAGTCCCCGTCATCGACGGCGTCGCCGCCGGCGTCGGGATGCTCTCGGCGATGGCAGCGATGGGCCTGCACACGGGTACCGCGTCGGGTGAGTTCGCCTCGCCACCGGCCAAGGAGTACCGCGGCCTACCGCCCGAGCTCGATCCGCGATGACCCCGCAGGTTAGGGTTGATCCCCATGACCGCCCCCGCCGACCGCGCGGCGTCCGACCACGACGCTGAAGTCACCGAACTGGCCTTCGCGGCCGCTCGTGGCGACCGTCGGGCGCTCGAGCAGTTCGTGCGGGAGACGCAGCGCGACGTCTGGCGATTCGTCGCACATCTCGCCGACCCCCGCGTCGCCGACGACCTGACGCAGGAGACCTACCTCAGGGCGATCCGTTCACTCCCCCGCTTCGCAGGCAATTCGACGGCGCGCACCTGGCTGCTCGCGATCGCACGACGCGTCTGCGCCGACGACGTACGACGTGCGATGTCGCGCCCGCGTATCGCGGGAGGCGTCGACTGGATCGACGCCGCCGACACGCGGCAGCCGCGCACGACCGGTTGGGAAGACGTCGTCGACGTCAATCTTCTGCTCGACGATCTGCCTCCGGAACGACGTGAGGCCCTGGTATTGACGCAGGTCCTCGGGCTGTCGTATCAGGAAGCGGCCGAGGTCACGGGCTGCCCGGTCGGCACGGTGCGCTCGCGAGTCGCCCGTGCCCGCGAAGCGCTGATCGGAGCAGCCAACGCTCCTCGTCGGGGTGAACGCACCAGCTGACCTGCCCGTGACGCAGGTGGGGACCTAAGCCTTATGACTTTTCTCAGGCAGGCTTGCGTACCCTTGAGAACCGTGATGGACCGGTATCCCGCCGTGTCGGCGCATTCGTGTCGACGACGATGTGGTCGGTCCTCACCCCAGATGACGAGCGAAAGAGATGTGAGGGACCTGTGGCCGACAAGCGTCGCAAGCCGATCGTTGACCCGCGAGCGGCGGAGAAGCGCCGTTCCCTGCTGATAAAGATCGGTGCAGCCGTCGTGCTGGTCGCCCTGGCGGTCGGAATCGGCGTCTGGGTGCTGGTCTCCCACGAGTCGGCCACCGGATCGTCGAGCAACGTCACCGTCGCCACCGACAACGCTTATCGGATCACCACGGCACCCAAGGGCACCACCCCGCCCGTCACGGTGACGGTCGTCGAGGACTTCCAGTGCCCCGCCTGCCGCGCGTTCGAAACCCAGTTCGCCGGTGCCATGGATCAGATCCGCAACAACCCGAAGGTTGCCGTCGATTACATGCCGATCGCGTTCCTCGACCGCATGTCGACCACCAATTACTCCTCCCGCTCGGCCAACGCCTCGGCGTGCGTCGCGCAGTCGACCGCCGGTGACGGCAACTTCGACACCTGGCTCAAGTTCCACAACGCGCTCTACGCGCAGCAGCCCGAGGAGGGCGGCCCCGGCCTCACCAACGATGAGCTCAACTCGATCGCCAAGCAGGTAGGGGCGACGAACCTCAAGCAGTGCATCGGCGATGGGCAGTTCAGCGGCTTTGTGAAGGACACCACCCAGAAGGCGCTCAACTCCGGCGTCAATGCGACCCCGACGATCAAGATCAACGGGCAGCCGGTCCAGCTCAGCACGCCCGACGCATTGATCGCAGCGGTCAACGAGGCAGCGAACAAGTAGTAGCCGACCGACACCATCGCACCCGATACGCGAGGCAACAACGATGAGCACGACACACGCCGACGACAACGCGCACGTACCTGTCGATACCGAGAAGGAATCAACCGACGCGACGCGGACCGTCGACGACGCTGACGTCGCCGATACCGCTGAGCAGTCGGGTTCACGAGGTCTCACAGGCCTCGTGCACGTGAGTCGGCCCACCGCGCTGATGTTCCTGATCCTCGGGGTGATCGGTTTCGTCGCGGCGTCGACGCTCGCGATCGAGAAGATCCACCTCCTCCAGAACCCCAACTATGTGCCGAGTTGCTCGATCAACCCGGTTATCTCCTGCGGCTCGGTCATGAAGAGTTGGCAGGCGGGGCTGTTCGGGTTCCCCAACCCGTTGATCGGTATAGCGGCGTTTGCGGTGGTCATCGTCACAGGTGTGCTCGCGCTGGCCGGGATCTCCCTCCCCCGCTGGTACTGGCTCGGCATGGCACTCGGCAGCTTCGCGGGCTTCGTCTTCGTCAACTTCCTCGCCTACTCAGCGCTGTACAAGATCCACGCGTTGTGCCCATACTGCCTGGTCGTCTGGGTCGTCGTGCCCATCATCCTGGTGCTGAGCATCAACCGCGTGATCGGAGACAGCAGGCTTGGCCGCGAGATTCGCGGCTGGCTGTGGGTGCTGCTGCCCGTCTGGTACGCGATCGTGATCGTCGCCATCCTCGTCGAGTTCTGGGACTACTGGCAGACGCTGATCTGACGCGGTAGGCGCCGTCCGGAAAATCCCCGGGAACTGTCCGGCATCCCCGCACGACATACTTGTAGGAGTACGTGCGCGGCCAATGCCTGCGGATCGTCGTAGATCTCTTGTCGAGGATCGATCTGCTCGTGATCGGGGCATTCCCGAACGCCTGCGGCGCGCGCATACGGACGACGAGATCGAGGACGATGTGACCACGCTGGAATCCCGCACGAGCGCGACCGGAGAACCCGAGTCGACCCAAACCGGGATCGCCGACGCCGCGAACACACTGCAACGAATCCAGCTCGACGTGACCGGCATGACCTGCGGTGCGTGCGCGGCGAGGGTCGAACGGAAGCTGAACAAGGTCGACGGCGTCAAGGCGTCGGTGAACTATGCGACGCGCGTCGCGACCATCGACGCCGTTGCCGATGTGAACGCCGACTCGCTGTGCGAGGTCGTCGACGCGAGCGGTTACGGCGCGAGCGTCCGCAGCGACACTCCCACCCCCATTCCCGACACCGACGGCGACGAGGCAAAACGCCTGTTCCGTCGACTCGCCGTCGCGCTGATCCTCTTCATCCCGCTCGCAGATCTGTCGATCGTGTTCGCCGTCGTGCCGTCGACGAGGTTCACGGGATGGCAGTGGCTGCTGCTCGCGCTGGCGCTGCCGATCCTGACGTGGTGCGCGTGGCCGTTCTACCGCGTCGCCGCGAAGAATCTCCGCACCGGCAACGCGACCATGGAAACGCTTGTCACACTTGGTGTTCTCGCGGCGGCCGGGTGGTCGCTCTACTCGATGTTCTTCGCCACGGACACCGCTTCGACGAGTTCGCAGGGTGTGTGGGCTGCCATCTGGAGCGCCGACTCCATCTACCTCGAGGTGGCAACCGGCGTCACTGTCCTCGTGCTGGCCGGCCGCTATTTCGAGGCGCGCGCACGCTCCCGTGCGGGCGGCGCACTGCGGGCATTGGCCGCGCTCGGAGCCAAGGATGTCTCGGTCCTGCTGCGCGACGGCACCGAGATGCGCATCCCGGCGGGTGAACTGTCGGAAGGTCAGCGTTTCGTCGTCCGTCCGGGTGAGACCATCGGCACCGACGGCCTGGTCATCGAGGGATCGGCCGCCGTCGACATGAGCGCGATGACGGGCGAATCGAAGCCGGTCGACGTCGAGCCGGGTGAGCCGGTGATCGGCGGCACCACCGCGCTCAACGGGCGTCTGATCGTCGAGGCCGCGGCCGTCGGACCCGACACCGCATTCGCAGGGATGATGCGTCTGGTCGAAGAGGCTCAAACCGGCAAGGCCAATGCCCAGCGCCTCGCCGACCGCGTCGCCGGTGTCTTCGTACCGGTCGTCGTCGCGATCGCCGTGGTGACAGTCGGCGCGTGGCTACTCGCAGGCGGTCCCGTCGAACGTGCCGTTGCCGCGGGTCTTGCGGTGCTGGTGATCGCATGTCCGTGCGCGCTGGGTCTCGCCACGCCGATCGCCGTCATGGTCGCGACCGGCCGCGGTGCCCAGCTGGGCATCTTCCTCAAGGGCTATCAGGCTCTCGATACCTCCCGCTACATCGACACCGTCGTCTTCGACAAGACCGGAACCGTCACCGAGGGCGCGCTGTCGGTGACGCAGGTGTACAGCGACGACGAGGCGCAGCTCTCCGATGAGCGCCTGCTTGCGCTGGCGGGTGCCGTCGAATCCGCGTCCGAGCATGCCGTCGGTTCGGCGATCGTCGCGGCGGTCGACGAGGCGGACCGCCTCGAGGTCACCGACTTCCGCGCCGAACCCGGACGCGGCGTCGTCGGAACGGTCGACGGGCATCGGGTCACCGTCGGGTCGCCTCGCTGGGTGTCGCAGTCGGTCGACGACGCGGGCGGCGTGATTCCGGCGGCGACTGCTCGCCGTCGACGAGACGCAGAAGCCAAGGGCGAGACCGTGATCTACGTCGCTGTCGACGGCCGACTGAGCGGACTGATCTCCGTCGCCGACACCGTCAAGTCCAGTGCCGCACCCGCCATCGCCGCCCTACAGGCCGCAGGCATGCGCACCGTTCTGCTGACCGGCGACAACTCCGGCGCCGCACACGCGGTCGCCGATGAGGTGGGCATCACCGACGTCATCGCAGAAGTGCTTCCCGACGCCAAGGTCGACGCGATCCGGGAGCTGCAGGACGCTGGGCACTCGGTGGCCATGGTCGGCGACGGCATCAACGACGGTCCCGCACTGGCCACCGCGGATCTCGGCGTTGCGATCGGTCGCGGTACCGACGTCGCGATCGGCGCCGCCGACGTCGTGCTGGTGCGCGACGACCTGCGTGCCGCCCCCGCCGCGCTGAGCCTCGCGCGTGCCACCCAGCGCACGATCCGGACCAACCTGATCTGGGCGTTCGGCTACAACGTCGCGGCCATCCCGATCGCTGCGGCCGGCGTGCTCAATCCGCTGATCGCGGGCGCCGCGATGGCCCTGTCGTCGTTGTTCGTCGTCTCCAACAGCCTGCGGCTGCAGCACTTCGGCGCACGCAAGTAGCGCCGGTCTACGGGTGGGGAGCGCTATCCCGCTTTGCGCTTCGCGCGCAGCGCGGCAAGGTCGGTGACGTCCGACGCGGCGTCGTCGTCACGAGCGTCGTCGTCGATACTTGTTGCGGCACTGGGTATCTGATGTGCCGCCCGGCCACGACGTCGTGATCTGACCCGCGCGGCCACGGCGAGCGCGATTGCCACGACGGCAAGCACGATTTGCACCACGGGGTACCAGAGCGGCGCGGAGCCGGTGAGATAACCGACGCTCAAGACGACTGCGGCGACAGCACATGCAACGGACGCGGCGTGCAGAGCCACCACCGCGCGACCAACACCGTCGGCGTTGTGACGACGCGTGATGCCGTCGGGTTCGGAGGTCTGCGATGCCTCTAGGATCGTCGCGCTGAGGTCTGGCGCAAGGTCGGCCGCTGCGAAGTTCATGCCCTGCGCGGTGCTGTACCAGCGCTGACATGCGGGGCACTGTGCGACGTGCTCGTCCACGCGCGCAGCGGGCACCGATTCACGCTCGCCGTCGATGCGCGCCGACAGCGACTCCCGTGCCACCTCACATCGCATGGTGCCATTGTCCTCGCGCGGTCAAGCCGTCGAAACTCTCTGCCCGACAGACCGGATAGAGCCTGCTCATCGACGCGACTTCGACAGCTCTTCGAGCATCGCGTTGTAGGAGTCGAGCTCGGTGTCCTCGTAGGTGTCGGCGTGGCGATCACCACGGTTGGCCTCGCGCCGATCGACCTTGGCCCACTGGGCCACGATGGCCACGACGACCAGAACGACGGGCACCTCGCTTGCGCCCCAGGCGATTGCGCCACCGAGCCACTGGTCGTGGAGGCGGTCGGTCACCCACGGCAACATCAGTTCGCTGTAGAACTTGTCGCCGACCACCGTCGACATCGTCATCAACGCGATGCCGAAGAACGCGTGAAATGGCATGACGGCGAACAACAATCCGATGCGGGCGAGGAACGGGATTCGACGCGGCCCCGGGTCGATGCCGATGATGACCCAGTAGAAGAGGTAGCCGACGATGATGAAGTGCACGGTCAGCAACACGTGGCCCCAGTGATACCGGGTGAGCGTGCCGAAGATGCCGGTGAAGTAGACGACGTAGAGCGACAGCACGAAAACCACCAGCGCCACGATCGGATTCGACAGCACCGCCGTCACCTTCGAATGCAGCACGCGCAGCAGCCATTCACGCGGGCCGGGAGGTTCGTCGCCGTGAGCCGCGGGTAGCGCACGCAGCGCAAGGGTCGCGGGCGCACCGAGCACCAGCAGCACCGGCGCGAACATGTTGAGCGCCATGTGTTCTGCCATGTGCACGCTGAACATCGCCGAGCCGTAGGCGCGCACGCCCGACCCGGTGACCACGACGACGACCAGGCAGCCGAGCACCCACGAGATGGTGCGGCCGACGGGCCACTCATCGCCACGACGCCGCAGACGGCGCACACCGAACAGGTAGAGAATGGCTGCGACCACGGCCGCGACACCGATCAACAGGTCGGGGCGCCAGAACGTCGCCAACGTCCATGTCGTCGGCGGGCCGGGCAGCTCGTACCCGAGAAAGACGTCCCATCCGGTGAACTTGTGCGCCAGCAGGCCGGGGGCGACGCGGGTGTCCATGACGGTCCAGCACGCGACCGCCGCCAGCATGAGCACAGCACCTAGGGTCACGATCCGACGCCCCGCGTCACCATCTGTATCAGCGTCGTCTGTACCGGCGTCGTCTGTATCGGTGCCGGCCTGTCGACATGCGCGATAAGCGGAAACACTCGTCGCGAGCGCCACGGCGACCAGCACGATCATGACGATCGCGGCGAGACCGAAGGCGGTGTCGAAGGCGTATCGCACTGGCAGCAGGAAGAGGGTCAGCGCCAAGCCGTATACGAGCGCGACGGCGTCGCTGATGACGAGGATGAGCGCGCTGCGCCGGGACACCACAGTGCGCGCGACGTCGGAGGTGATGCGCGGCGCGCCGGCCCACGCGACTCGGAACCCGAGTGACACTCCGACGGCAAGCGCGAACCCGATCCCGAGACTCGTGTTGTAGTCGTGGTTCGGCCCCTGCCCCGCGTTGCTCGCGAGTGGCAGCGCGACCATCGCGATCACGGCGGGTATGAGGAGAACGACGTGCATCATCCACGCGAGCGAGAACCTGATGAGCACCGCGATCACGGTGGCGCACACCGCCATCACGATCCAGGCGACGGCGGCCTCGCTGACCCCGATCCCCTCTCCGAGGAAGCCCTCACTCACCAGTCGCCACGGCGTCGTTCCGGAGGCGTCGGCAGCGGCGACGGCAACCATCAGCCACGACAGCACTGCCCAGCCGATCGAGAGTCTGCCCAGCATCAGATGCGCGCGGTATCCCGTCACGTCGATGCTGCCCTGATCATCCGGATTCGACGCGGTGATGATGAAGACGAGGCCACCGAGCGTCAGTGCGGCAGCGAGAAAACCGAGGAAGTAGCCGACGACGTCCGCGGCCGCGGTGAACGTACCGGGGAACGGGTCGCCGCTTTCGAGGTGGCGGGCGTCTCCACTGGCGAGCGCATAGATCGCGACACCCAGCAGAGCCACGGCGAAGGCCGCGCCGAGAATCATGGTTGGCCGGATGCGTGCCGCGTCGGCCCGCGTTGCACCTTCGCCCTGCGTTGCACCTTCGGCCTGTGTTCCACTGTCGGCGGCGGTCATCACTTCCTCCTTGCCCGCCGAGCACCAGCGAGTACGACGTTTCGCTGATCTGACGTCGTCGCCAGTCTACGGCCCCGCATCGTGGGTCCCGCTGCCCGGGCGAGCGCGGGAGGTCCGGGTCACACGCAGGTCAACCGAGGGCTCGCTGCACTGTCGGGCCGATCGATCACTCGAGATGAGATGGCATACGCACGTTCTTGGCGGCCAGAAGTGTCGCGAGTCCCTGCGGGATGACGGCCAGCGCGAGCACGCCGAAGGCGATCGACCACGACCCCGTCACGTCGTGAATCCATCCGATGGCGATCGGACCCACCGCGGCGAGGATGTAGCCGACGGACTGCGACATCCCCGACACCTGACCGGTCTGCGTGGCAGACGAACTGCGCAGCACCATGAACAGCAGCGCGAGGCTGATGGCAGCACCCGGACCCGCCATCACCATGCAGACCCAGAGCACCGTCGCATGATCGGTGAAGACCAGCCCGACGAAGCCCGCCGTACAGACCGCGAGAAATCCGAGGGTCACCAGACGTTGATCGGCGAACCGCCCAGCGACGATCGGAGCCACCAGCGACATGATCAGCGCGACCACCTGCCCGATCGCCAGCACGTTGCCCGCACTCGACGGCGTGCTCCCGTGGTCGATCAGGTACTGCGGCAACCACGCGCTGAACGTGTAGAAGATGAACGACTGCGCCGCCATGTAGCCCGTGATGGCCCATGCGATCGGATTGGTCCAGAGCCCGGGCGCGCGCGGTCCCACCGCGACCGTATGAACCCGACGCAGTTGCGGCGCCCACACGATCATCGCGACGATGGCCAGCAGAGCCCACATCGCCAACGACGCCCGCCAGTTCTCGTCGAGTGCGGTGTCCATCGGCACCATGACCGCTGCGGTCACCGCCGCCCCACCCGACAGGGTCATCGAGTACAAGCCGGTCATCAAACCGGAGCGATGCGCGAAATCACGCTTGATGAGGGCGGGCAACACGACGTTGCACACGCCTATCGCCGCGCCGAGGACGGCCGATCCCAGAAATAGCGTCGCCACAGAGGGTATGAGACGCAACAGGATTCCGACGATCAGTAGTGCGAGCGACGCGAAGATGGTCCGTTCGATTCCGAAGCGGGCTGCGATCCGTGGCGCGATGGGCGCGGTCAGTCCGAAGAACAGCACCGGCAGCGTGGTGAGCAGACCCGCTGTGGCACTGGAGAATCCGAGGTCTTCGCGGATCACATCGATCAGCGGCGCCACCGACACGACGGGCGGCCGCAGATTGGCCGCAACAAGCATGATCGCCACGGCCGCGAGAATCGCTGCGCCGCCACGCAATTCACCGGGATTGAGTCTGACCGAGTGCTCCGAGGGCGTCTCGGACGCCGCCCTGGTCGGCGAGGTGGACGTCCGACTCATCGGCGCACACCACCTTCCGCCTCGGCCAGGTAATCGAGAACCGCTGCCCGCGCGGCCGGCTCGTCGCCCGCGTCGATCGCGGCGACCACGTCACGATGTCCCGCCGGGTGTGCGTTCGCTACCACCGACAACCCTGCGATGTCGGCATGTGCGCGGTGCATCACTTCCAGGACACCCGAGTAGATCTCGATGAGCAGCGGATTACCCGACGCCGCAACGAGTTCGGTGTGGAAGTCGATGTCGGCGCGCGCGTACGCGTCGATGTCGCCCGTCGCGAGGATGCCCTCCGCCGTGTCGAGCGCCTCGCGCAGTGCGCGCTTGGCATCTGCCGTGGCGTCGCGCGCGGCGCCTGCGGCTGCCTCCGACTCCAGCGCACGACGCACCTGTAGCAGGTCGAGCATCTCCGACGTCGCCGTGCGGGTCATCGCAGCGGCAAATGTGTTGGCACTGCGGACATAGGTGCCATCGCCGCGACGCGGCACGAGCATGCCCGAATGCTCCAACGCACGCACAGCCTCGCGAATCGTGTTGCGCCCCACTCCGAAATCGCGTACCAGCTCCGGCTCTGCCGGAATACACGTACCCACCGGCCAGACGCCGTCGCGGATGAGCCGCTCCATCCGCTCCACGACCAGTTCGCTGGTGCGCTTGGGACGCTCGATGACCTCAGACATGAGCACATCCTAACATCCCATGTTTGTGGCTCAGTCCGCGGCGAGCGCGTCCCCGATCACCGCCGCGACCATCATCGTCGTGGCATGGGGTCCGCTACGACCCGCGGACGGGAGGATGGAACCGTCGACGACCCGCAGGCGCCCCACGCCGCGCACTCCCCCGAGCCAGTCGGTGCGCCCACCCATGGGCATCGATCCCCAGGCGTGTTGCGACGTCCGCAACACAGGGTCGATGGCGATCGATTCGGCGACGACGAGCCCACCGAACTCCGACGACCTCAACATCTCGACCACCTCGCGCGCGGTTCGCGCCATATAGCGCAGTACTCGATCGTCCGGCCGGTCGAGCCGAACGCCGACGCCCCCGCCGTCGAGATACACCTCTCCCGACGCACTCGGCGTCATCGCCGCCACTCCGACGGCGGGCCCGGTCATCGCGAGACCTCTGATGTATCGCGCGAAATCGTCTCGGTAACAGCGGATCTCGAGACCGTCGTCGGTGTGCACGACCGTCGGCAGCAACGGTCCGGGTCCAGGTTGCTCGCGGAGGCGATATCCGACGAGTACCTCGCGGTGCTCGTGTACTCGCATGCGCTCGCCTGTGACGCCCGACCTCAGCAACACCGCGGCGCTGCCGAGGGTTCCGGCGCACAGGATCACCTCCCGTGCGCGGATGTCCTGGCCGTCGCACACCACGCCGACAGCGTTCCCCTCCGCGAGGAGAATTCTCTCGACCGTCGCTCCCGTGCGGACTCGCAGATTCGGCCGGTCGCGGTGCGGACGCAGGTAGGCGTCCGCGGCGGTCCGTCGAATCCCATCCATGCTGTTCGAGCGCACCCGATTGACCCCGACCAGCGGCCACGGGTCGTCGAGCGGTCGAGTCGGAAATGTTCCTCCCCAATACTTCTCGAACGCGAGCGCCGTGGGGGCGAGATCGGCGTCGGCAAACGGATGCGCACCCATCTTCTCGTCGACCTCGGCGTACGCCTCGTCGATGACGTCGGGTGTCCACGGACCCTGCCAGGAGTCGAAATCGCCGCGATGAAAGCGCATGAAGTAGCCGCCGTTCACCGTCGACGATCCGCCGAGCCCACGTCCACGGACCACCGGCAACCCGGACGACTCACGATGGTGGGTGACGTAGCGCTCGCCGTCGGAGATCGGCAACCTGCGTAGGGCGAGGACGTCGGCATCCGGCCACTCCGACGGCCCCTGCTCCAGCACGAGTACCGATCGCTTCTCATGACGCGACAGTCGCTCGGCAAGCACGCACCCGGCGCTGCCCGCGCCGACGATCACGACGTCGACGCTGTGTGAGTCTGCGGTCGATGTGGGCACAGCACAGTCGAATTCGACGCCGCTACGGCGTCAGTACCGGACGCAACGCCGCGAAGTCGCGGTGCGAGAGCACCCCTTGCCAGAGCCCGGTGCCGTACGCGAGATCGTCGAGACGTCGGCACAGCAGATAACCGAACGGCCCCATGGTCGGCGCCACCGCCGGTTCCGCGGCGACGGAGCGAATCCACTCCACGACGCCTTCGGCGATCGCGATCTCGATCACGATCCGTCGGAATCTCGGTGAGATCAGCGCCAGCAGCAACGCGACGGGCCAATAGTGGCGACACACCGCGCCCGCTGCCTGCAGTAGTCCGAAGAAGGTTGCCCGCGAGGTCATCTGTGCGGATACCCGCGTGGCCTCCGGCAGTTCGCCCAGTCGTGTGCGGAGCCGATGCCCCACGCGGAGCAGAATGACCATCGCCACCGCGAGACCGATTCTGGTGTGCGTCAGCAACGCCGCGACCGCTGCGGCCATCGACATCGACATCACGACCGGAGCCACCGACTCCCCATGCCGTTCGGCGAGGAACGCCGCGCCGGTGCCGTAGAACCGTCGGCGTCCGAGCACGGTGCGCATGCTGGTGCGGTGATCGTGTGCGACCGTCGCGATCGGGTCGTAGCGAATACGCCAGCCGTTCTCGTGCGTCCGCCAGCACAGGTCGACGTCCTCGGCGACGCGCAGAGACTCGTCGAATCCGTCGAATGCGCTCGCGCGCACCAACATTGCCGCACTCGGCACGTATGCGATCGGAGTTCCGGGGACGACGCCCGCCTCGCTGGGCCCCATGTCGAGTGATGAATGGCCGTTCTCGTAGCGCTCGGCGAGTGACCGCTTGTGGTGGTCGCCTCGCTCGTCGTCGCGGTCGAGCCCGACGATGCGCGGCGCCGCGATTGCCACTGCCGGGTCGGAAAAGTGGCCGAGCAGCATCATCAGCCAATCGCTGTTCGGCACCACGTCGGAGTCGACGAAGGCGATGAACTCGGTGTCGGCAGCTGCGGCGCCCGCATTTCGCGCGGCCGCCGGTCCCCGGTTCTCGTCGAAACGCAACACGCGAACCTGCGGACCCTGCGCAACGATGGGAGTGCGCGAACCGTCGTCGACGACGATCACCTTGACGCCGCGAGCGGCGTTCAGGAGACGGTCGACGCCGGATTGGTTGTCGCGCACCGGAACAACGATCGTGACGTCGTCGGTCGATGGTCCGTGCATGGGGCGGGGATTGGCCATTCCCGCGTCGAGGAGTCGGCGGGCCAGTGTTCGCGTCGGGCCGTCGCACACTTCGATCCGACCGTCGACCGACGTCATTCCGAGCGCGGCGTCGGACAGTCTCATCAGCCGAGTCGGCGAGCCTCCGACGAGGTAGCGCAGGTCACCGTGCCGGGCGCATCGCAGGTCGATTTGGACCTGAAAGCCGTTCGGCAGGTCACGGCTCGGCGCGGGCGACGGAGGTGCGTCGGTGGGTGCGTTCATCGCAGACGCCCGTTTTCGGTGACGTCCCATTGCCGGATCGCCTCGCCGAGTCGGCTCACCAACCGGTCGAGGTGCGCAGCGCCGTCGTCGGCCGATGCCGTCGTCGGATCGCCCAGCACGCCGTTGGCGCTGACCGCGGCCACACCCCCGTCACGCATCGCCGGTAGCAGCGTCGCGACGGGTGCGCGATTACCGACGACGACGCTGTCACGACGCACAGCATCGGGCGAAAGGTGAAGCAGCACTGATGTTTCCGTCGTCCCGGCATGTGCGTCGGCCCCATCGAACGCGCACGGATACCACGCGACGTCGCGGCCCTCGTAGCGGAGCAGACCGATCGCGTCGACCAGAGTCTGCGCGTTGCCGCCGTGGCCGTTGACGAAGACGATGCGCTGCGCCCATCGGCAGGCGCTGCGTCCGTACTCGACGAGTACGCTGCGCATTGCGTCATGGCCCAGGGAGATGGTGCCCGGAAAGCCTTCATGCTCGCCGCTCGCTCCGTAACCGAGAGGCGGTGCGATGAGTGTCGACATGTCGTCGAGGTTCGCGTGGACACGCGCGACCACGGCGCTGGCGATGCGGGTGTCGGTGTCAAGCGGTAGATGCGGCCCGTGTTGTTCGAGCGATCCGACCGCGACCAGCAACGTCGTCGCAGAGTTCTCCAGTTCCGGCCAAGTGCACGAACTCAAAGTCGCCGGACGCGTCATTTTCTCGACTTTACCGATGTGCAGCGCGCGAAGTAACCGCCGCCGAAAACTTTGTGCACCTATTTCCCCGGAATCGGCGCCGAGGCGTTCTGCGAACGCGCGCGACGGCCGAACGATCGCCCCCGGCTCTGCCGAACGATCGCCCCCGGCTCTGCCGAACGATCGCTCGGTATGGCATTCTGGGGCGACGGCGTGACGCCCACCACACAGGTGGGCGCGCCATATCCGAGCGGGAGGAAATCCATGAACGCACCGTCGACGCCCGACGCGGCAGGCACGCCCAGCGCGGGCGCATCGTCGAAAAGCGTTGGTACAGGTGGTCCGCTGAACGGTATACGGGTTGTCGAGTTCGCGGGTATCGGTCCCGGTCCCCATGCGGCGATGATGTTGGCCGACCTCGGGGCCGACGTGATCCGCATCCAGCGCCCCGGTCAGCTACCCGATCCGGCGCGCAACGCCGACGCACTGCTGCGGGGCAGGCGCGTCGTCGAGGCCAACCTCAAGGATCCGGCCGATCGGGAGGAGATCCTGCGGCTCATCGGTAAAGCTGACGTTCTTCTCGAGGGTTTCCGTCCCGGCGTCATGGAGCGACTGGGCTTTGGTCCGTCGGATCTGGAGTCGGTCAATGAGCGCCTCGTCTACGGACGCATGACCGGGTGGGGCCAGGACGGTCCGCGCGCGCCGCAGGCCGGCCACGACATCAACTACATCTCACTGACCGGAATGTTGCACGCCATCGGGCGGGAGGGTGAGCGTCCGGTGCCGCCGATGAACCTCGTCGGCGATTTCGGCGGCGGTTCGATGTTCTTGGTGATGGGTGTACTCGCGGCGCTTGTCGAGCGTGCGTCGTCGGGTCGCGGACAGGTTGTCGACGCCGCGATGGTCGACGGCGCTTCCGTTCTGGGACAGATGATCTGGGCTTTTCGAGGCACGGGTTTGTGGAGCGACGAACGTGGCACCAACATGCTCGACACCGGTGCGCCGTACTACGAGGTCTATGAGACGTCGGACGGCAGGTACATGGCCGTCGGCGCTATCGAGCCGCAGTTCTACGCTGAGATGCTCCGCGGCCTCGGACTGACCGACGCCGACCTGCCCGGGCAGAACGACGTCGCCAACTGGCCGAAGCTGCGGCAGATCTTCACCGAGACGTTCGCTTCGCGCACTCGCGACGAGTGGGCGAAGGTCTTCGACGGAACGGATGCCTGCGTGTCACCGGTGCTCACGTTCGCCGAGGCGCCCGACGATCCGCATATGGCCGCGCGCGCCAACCTCGTGGAGATCGACGGTGTCCGTCAGGCGCAGGTCGCTCCGCGGTTCTCGCGCACCGCGCCGTCGACGCCGCGTGGTCCCGACCGTGAGGCCGTCGACGCCGCTGCTGTCTGGACGGACTGAGCTCGACAGATCCGACCGCGCGCGATAACTAGAACGTGTTACAGTTCTGCCCATGGGACAGTTCGACGGCACAGTCGTCTACATCACGGGTATCGCGCGCGGTCAGGGTCGTAACCACGCCATCCGTTTCGCGCGTGAGGGCGCGTCGATCATCGGGCTCGACATCGCCGACACCGTCGCCGACTACATCACCTATCCGCCGTCGACCGAGGCCGACCTCGCCGAGACCGTAAGGCTCGTCGAGGAAGTCGGTGGCAAAATCCTTGCCCGCCAGGGTGATACGCGCGACCTCGCCTTCCAGGAGCAGCTGGTCGCCGACGGCGTCGAGCAGTTCGGCCGACTCGACCACGTCGTCGCCAACGCAGGCATTCTGTCGTGGGGCTTCACGTGGGAACTGCCGGAGCAACAGTTCGCCGACGTTCTCGACGTGAACGTCACCGGCACGTGGAAGACCTTGCGCGCCACCATCCCGGCACTGCTCGACAACGATGCCGACAACCGGTCGATCGTGGTCGTCTCGTCGGTGGCGGGACTCAAGGCCATGCCGATGCAAGCCGCATACAGCGCGTCGAAGTATGCGCTGACCGGCCTGGCCCAGACCACCGCGAAAGAGTTGGCGCCCAAGAACGTTCGCGTCAACTCGGTGCACCCGTACGCGGTCGACACCCCGATGGGCATCGCCGACACCTCCGCCATGCGGATCTTCGAAATGGGCGAGTACACACGCTATTTCATCTCGATGATGGACCACTTCCCCGTCGCCTCCACCGACGACATCAGCGACGCCGTGCTGTACCTGACCTCACCCTTGGCCCGCGCCGTCACCGGCGCCCAGTTCCAGATCGACATGGGCAACTCCAAGGTCTGAGCTGCGTCGGGCGTGACGACTGTGCGCTCGAGAATGCCGAGTGGGCGCCCGAGAGCGTCCACTGTGCGCTCGAGAATGTCGACTGGGCGGGCGGGTTCAAGGGAACGTGGCAACACTCTGAGTGATTGGGGTGTGTGATGCGGGTGTTGAGGCGTGGTCAGTCGAT